>WJMB01000096.1 GCA_014728185.1 Candidatus Coatesiibacteriota bacterium | reverse complement strand
TTGACGACGCGTCCGCGGACGACCTCGCGCTCCATGTCGTGGAGCACGTGGTTGGCCTCGCGCAGCATCTCGTCCTTGTTTTCTTCCTCGGCGAGCTGTTCTTCGAGCTTGGCGATGACGTCGTCGCGGACGGCGTCGAAGGCGGCGTAACGCTCGTGTTTGCCCTCGGTGGTGGTCAGGGCCTTGTAGATGCGGTCGCCGGCCAGTTCGCGCACGGTGTGGGCCAGGGCCAGATCGGGCTCGGGCTCGGGGAAGACCTCTTTCTCACGGCCGGTGTGCTCCTGGATCTCGCGGATGGCGCGCACGATGGTGATTATCTCCTCATGGGCGCGTTCGAGACCCTCGGCGATGACGTTCTCGGGAGCCTGATTGGCCAGGCCCTCGACCATCACCAGGGAGGTGGTGCCTCCGGTGACGAGGATGTCCATCTCGGACTCCTCGAGCTGGTCGTTGTTGGGATTGATGATGAACTCGCCGTCGACGCGTCCGATGCGCACCGCGCCCAGGATGTGCTCGTGGGGGATGCTGGAGATGGCCAGGGCGGCGAAGGCGCCGTTCATGGCGACGACGTCGACGTTGTAGAGGGGATCGGCGGAGAAGGCGGTGCCGATGATCTGAACCTCGCGGTTGAGGCTCTTGGGGAGCTGGGGGCGCACGGAGCGGTCGATGAGCCGGCTGGTGATGGTCTCGACGGTGGAGGGCCGGCCCTCGCGCTTGAAGAAGCCGCCGGGGATCTTGCCCGCGGCGCTGGTGCGCTGGCGGTAGTCGACGATCAGGGGTATGAAGCCCAGGTTGGTTTTCTCGCGGCGGTCGATACAGGCGGTGGCCAGGACGACCGAATCGCCGTAGGAGGCCATCACGGCTCCGCCGGCTTGCTTGGCGATCTTGCCGGTCTCGAGAACGAGGTTCAGCTTCCCGACCGGGATCTCTTTTCTTATCTGCATCTTACAGGGATTCCTTTCTTTCCTTTCCTCTTGCACATGGGGGCTTTGCGGCGCCGAGAGCGTTCCTGTCTTGTTCGGCGCGCCCCGACCCGCCCGGGGTTTCTTGTCCTTTCCCGGGCGGGCTTAGACTGTCAGTTATTTGCGCAGGCCGAGTTCGGCGATGAGATTGCGGTAGCGATCCTCGGCGTTGTTCTTGAGGTAGTTGAGCAACCGGCGGCGCTTGGAGACCAGCTTCAACAGGCCGCGGCGGCCGTGGTGGTCTTTCTTGTGCACCTTGAAGTGCTCGGTGAGCTCGATGATGCGAGCGGTCAAGAGGGCCACCTGGACCTCGCTGGAGCCTGTGTCGCTCTTGTCGCGACCGTACTTCTGGATGATCTCTTCCTTCTGCTGTTTGGTCAACGGCACGGGAGCCTCCGGGAGGGGGCGAATCGAGGTTGCCGATTCGCGCGAAGGTACGTAAACGGGGTTTCGGTGTTGTTGGTGAGGTCGCCCTTGGGCGGGTGACGCTCTGTGCTGGTTGATTGAAGAGTCGGCGAAGCCGACGAGATCGTTACTGTTTGAGTCTACTGGATATTAACCTCTGAGGTTTACACAAAACTGGATCAAGCTTATCTCTTCGGAGTTGTCTGGGGAGTTGTATCGATGGGGGGCTTTGAAAAGCCATCCTGGTTGATACGCCAACTCGATGCGCGGGCTCGCACTTCAAGTTGCAAGCCAGGCGTTAAACTGCTGTCAGCTTGTCCTTCATGGCAATCATCCATTGTATTATGAAGGCATCATTGAACGTGTTCGGGCCTTATCATAGCTTCAATTGAGAGGCTCATCCGGCGGGTATTCGCCTTGGGATCAATTAGCTGTCATGGACCGGGGTGTTACTGAATATCGTTCAATTATCAGCAGTTAGCGGGCAATCAGGTTTACACATCGAGTTTTCTGTTTGTGGCAGGTTAAGCGGGGTTCCACATTTCTATTATGCACGGTCTGACTCCTCGGTACTCATAAAGAAACTGCTTGGCGCCACTGGCTTCGATGAAGATGTATCGATCCCAAGTAGCCTAATAACATACATCTATAACGAGTATGCGCCGAGAGGATAGAGCTGCGGACTTATCTATCTTCGATTTTGCCTCGTATCAGCCGCTTTTTACGACGTAGGTCGGTGTTTCGAGTTGAAACTATCTGGTCCGGGTTCGTGTTTAATGCCTTCGCCTTTTAGGTGCGTTGAGCTTTGATCCACACATCACACTGAGCGTCCTTGATGATTGCGTATCCTTGATGTTTGTTATTAATGCACTTATGAGTCGAGTAGCAATCGGATGGATGTTAAATGCCGGCCACAGTCACAGTAGATACTCCACAGAGCTTACCGCTTATCACCGCCACTCTCTTGACTGGCTATAAGTGGCAGGTACTTCGGATACTACACGCGCATTATCAGTAGATTACAACCATAACCCGGTCCGAAGAGGGTACACGATCCCTAATGCAATATAGCTAGCCTTACTGTCACATCCCGGTAGTCGATTTATGGCAGCGGGCCCCGGTTGCATGGTGTCGTGGAAAGTCGGAGAGATGGCTGTTCCGCCGGTTGGTCCGGTAGCTTCAACTTGTGAAGGCCAAACGAAAAGCAGGTTGCGTCTTGGTTCAGCCTTGGTTCAGCCAAGCCTTATGTCGGCTGACGCTATCTGCAGAGCAGGTATCATGCAGTAATCAATCGGAACAGCAACATAGAACAGTCAGCTTGCTGTGGCAATCCCCGGCTTTTTCCATTGCATCCTTGCAAGGTGCTCGGTCGGAGCGACTGTCTTCCGGCTTCTCTCGGCGTCAAGAGCAAGCGGTACCCGACGGCGTCGAGAGCCGTCGCTGGACAACCTAACGCAGCAGGGTGTCCAGGTCTTCGACGAGGAAGCTGAACTTCTCATACTCGCTGTAGCGGGAGTGCTCGACGTAGAGATTGGCCGTGCGCACCGCCGCGCCGCGGGTAGTCGCCAGGCAGCGGCGCTGCTCGGCTTCGAGTTGATCGTAACCGCTGATGTAGCGTTCGTAGGCCTGATGATAGAAGGCGTCGAAGACGGGAACGGCGCTGTCCAACCCCTCGCGCTCCAGAGTCAGCAGGGCCTCGAGGTACAGACCCGGGGGCTCGCCGGGGAAGCGATCCTCGAATGCGGCCACGGTCTCTTCCAGGGTAGCCAGGTCGCCGCTTTCCCAGGCGTCGACTCCCTCTTGGTACAGTTCATCGACGGCGACATGACGCTCGGGCTCGGCGCAGCCGGCGCAGAGCAACAGCGACAGGACGAGGGAGGTTATGATGATCTGCTTAATCATGCTCGTGGTTCGTTGAGTATCGGTTGTCGGTAATAGAAAACGGCCCGCGGGACCGGCCGTGTGCGCGGCGGTGAGTCCCCGTGTGGGGGACCCGATCCGCTTCAACATCCGGCTGTGCGCCCCTGACGTGTTCCGGGTGGCAGTCCGGGCGTCACCATGGGTGCGGCTGAACGGCTACAAGCCGTCAGACAATTCGGTGAGCCTTTCCATCCGGTTGGGCCGAATCCGGGCGCCGCAGGGGTCGCTTACCACGGATTCAGCTCCGACAGCGGGAGGACTTTTTCAGTGCGGGCAGTAGACTAGCACACGGGAGCGGAAAGGGCAAGGCAAATCGGCTGAGAGTCCGGTATTCCGGCCCCGGGGGCCGTATCCACGACCCTTGAGCGCCAGATGAAATGTAATTGAAATGAGAAAGGGTATGGGTTCTCTTGAGCGCCTTGATTGCTGTTTCCTTGCGCGTCGAGATATGGTTCCACGCAGGCAGGCGGTATGTCGGGACGGGTTGACGATAGATGCGCCTAAAACTTTGGTAAGGCTATAGATAGCTTGAACAAAGGGGGTCATGTATCCCGTCCGGACCGGGTTTTTGATTGTAACCTGCTGATAACAAACGTGATGACTATCATATACATATCGAAAAACGTGAAATCAAAAGGTGGCGGCTGGGGAGACGCAATCTGTTGAAAACGCTGTTATCAACACACTTGTTTATGCCCTGACGCCAAATTTACAATGACATCCAAGTGCTGGAAAAACAAGGAATACAGCCGTGGTTGATGATTATTTGATCAAAACGAAACAAATCCGGGAGGGCGGAGAATACCAGGCAAACCTCTCTTAACTAGCCTGATGCGTTTAGAACACGTCCCATGACGCCCTTGAAAAATGGAGGAGATTATCATTGGAACGGGACCGGTAATCAGCCGCTAACAGTTGCGCCAGAGCTAGATGAATAGTAATGAACATAGAAAATTCATATATTTGATGGATACAAACAAGATATTCGCCCTGCTGAGGTATCTTGGAGAAGCCAAGGGACAAGCTGCTGGCGGGCTATTGACGGGTCAAGCACTCTCTAACTGCAAATCGACGACTCTAACCGGCGCCTTTCGTCAGCGGGATGACGCCAATCTCACCCCATGAGGCCCTTTTCGCAGTTATGACTTTGGTCCAACCTGCTTTGATGGCACCTTCACACTTTTCTCGAAAGGATATCTGCCAGCATACGTTAAGACGCCAACCGTTCCAGCCCGGATACTACTTGCGTCGCTTCCTGGACATCCGATCGAGGAAGAAGGCCACGTTGCCCAGTAAAATCAACAGGACCACCAGTAGGTGGGCGCCGGTCTGGGCCACCATGCCCCGGGTGGCCAGGCCGGGATGGCTGATCAGCTTCTCGTACTCGGCGGCGCCCTTGAGCCCGCCCAGCAGTCCGGACATCTGACCGGTCTGCAGGTAGGCGTAGTACTGGGGGGCGCTGACCGCGGTGCAGCCCACCAGAATCGGCACGCCGTAGGGCCCGCCGGCGAACTGGACCCAGAGCTCCGGCGTCGAGGACCAGGAGATGTCGACGACGGCGGCCGTGTCGTCGTAGTTGTGATAATCGGCGAAGAGGGGTATCTCGTCGAGCTGGGTGCCGTAGAGGTCGGTTGTGTAGACCTTGCGCACCTCGTCGCCAAGGCCCAGGATCACGGCGCTGAAGCCGGCCCGATAGCCAAGCAGGGCCCAGTCCTCACCCATGCGGATGCGACGTTCTACGCCGGCCTCGACGGCGCGGCGGTTGAACTCGTCCTGCACCTGCGCAACCAGGCGCTCGGCGATGGAGACGCCCTCCATCTGCAGCGAGATCAGGATCACCGGCTGGCCGCGGTCGAAGCAGTGGCTTAGGATACCGACGATCATCGGCTCCAGCTCGGGCAGCCCCGAGGGTGGCGTGTCGACGGCCAGCAGCAGCGGTTTATCGGGGTCGCTGGTGTCGATGACGTCGAAGAAGCGGGTCACCGGCGAGGTCACTCGAACGCCGATGGCCGGCGGAAGCAACAGCGCCACGATGACAACCACGGCCAGCGCCAGGAATAGCCAGCGCCGGTCCATCTCCAGAAAACGGGCGAAGATGTTTTTCTGCGCCATGGGCACCTCGACGGCCGGTTCGGCATTCAGGAGTGAGCCAGTATTGTCTAGGTCCAGCGGCGTATCAATGCTGGTGGTTGTTCATCGACGCCGCCGCACGCTTTGCGTGTATGCCCGCAACTCATCGGGGCCTGAAAAACCCACTGGATCGCCCCATCTGACATTCTTGCATTCTTCGGTTAAGGGGTCGGCGCGCGGCCGACCCCTCGTTTCGCCGTTACAGTGCGTTTGGTGAAACCTGACGTGGCGCGGCGTGTGATTCGCTTAACCGGCTACGCCCAGCCAGTCGGTTAGCAGGAACTGGACCCGGCCGATCAACAGCGAGACACGGCCCATGACAGTGTAGCCGAAGCTGGCGCCGAAGCCGATCATCAGGAACCAGATACCGATGCGCGCCATGCCGCCCAGGATGCCCTTGTGCTCCTTCGAGAAGAAGAAGTAGGACAGGGTGCAGACCACGCCCAGGATCAACAGCGGTCCGGAGATGGCGTCGAAGAAGGTTTCGATGCCCGGCGCGGCGAAGAAATCGCGCCAGGCGTCGAAGGAGAACAGAGGAACCACCGATCCATCGGGCGCGTCCTGAACGATGGTGCCGCGCAACTGTTCGAGGATGCGGGTCTGGAAGGTGTTGGGAATGGCGATACCGGAGGCCGCACCCAGGTAGAAGGCCAGGGAAAAGCGGCTGATCCAGGCGATTTTGGGAATGTAACGGGTGAAGAGTAGAAGTCCGATGATCGCCGGCAATAACAGCAGCAGGATCGAGACGCCGGGAGAGAAATCCTGCATGATCTGCGGCATCTGTGAGAATCCCTCTCGGGCCATGAAGGCGTCGAAGTTCTGGGGCGTCATGGACAGTTTACGAATGGCGATGGTCAACGGCTCCCAGAAGTCGGGGATAATGACGTTGTAGAACAGCACCGCCGTCCAATAACCCACACCCAAGCCGCCCATGGCATGCTCGGCGAACTTATAGAGAGGGTTGTCTTTGATGAGGAATGAGTAGACGAAGAGCGTCAGGATCGCGGCTACCCAGACCCAGATGTCGGTGGCTAATTCCAAGGTTTCCCCCCTCTCCTTATCGTTGCACGCTCAGGCGCTTCTTTTTGCCGCTGCGGGTGACGAAGTAAGCGACGTTACCCAAGAGAATGAAGATGACGATCGTGACATGGACCCAGAGCTGGGCGATCATGCCCTTGGTGGCCATGCCGTCGTAGTCCATCAGGCGCTCGTACTCGCTGGCGCCCTTGAGCCCGCCCAGCATGCCGGCCATCTGACCGGTCTGCAGGTAGGCGTAGAAGTTGGGCGCCATGACGGCGGTGACGCCGACCAGCACCGGCACCCCGCTGGGGCCGCCGGCGTACATGACCCAGCTCTCAGGAATCTGGGTGCCCGAGACGGTTACCACGGCGCTCATGTCGTAGTAGTTGTGGATGTTTTGCATCATCGGGACATCGTCCAGGTAGGTGCCGTAGTAATCGGTGGGGTAGACGTTACGGATCTCCTCGCCGATGCCCAGCATGACGGCGGCCACGCCGGCGCGGAAACCGAGGAAGACCCAGTCCTTGCCCATCTCGATGCGCCGATCGATGCCCTGATCCTCGAACTCCTCGTTGAGCTCCTCGGTGACCTCGACGAGGATGCGCTCGGCGATGCCCGGGGCCTGGATCAGCATGGCGGTGGCGATGATCTGGACATCGTTGAGGAAGGCGTGGCGGACCACGGCCCGCAGCATCGGTTCGAGCTCAGGCAGGGTGCTGGGTCCCAGGTCGAAGGAGACCAGCACCGGCTTGTCCTTCTCGGCGTTGTCGATGATGTCATAGAACGACTGGACCGGCGTGGTGATCCCGATAGAGGTGGTGCAGGGCGCGACCAGGGCGATGATCACCACCAAGCCGATGACGAGGAATATCCAGCGTCGGTCGAGCACCAGGAGTTTTTGTAACAACTTCTTCATCAGCATCTCCTTCTAGGGATCATTCACCACCCAGGTAGGAACGCTCGATACCCAGAATGATGCGTAGGGCGGTGGCGATCATACCCAGACCGACGCCGATGATGATGCCGCGCTGAGCGGCGCCGTTGGGTACCTCGAGAATCCACTCGGTGATGCCCGAGAGCCAATCGAAATCCAAAACGCGCCCCAGCATCACGATGACCGCCGCCGCCAAAAGCAGCGTGGCCTCCTTGGAGCGGGCGCGGAACGCGCGGAACGAAGCCGAGGCGATAAAGAAGGCCAACAGGCTGAACATGGTGGCCTCCATCGGCACCTGGGCGTTATCGAAGAGCTCGCGGAAAAGCGTGCCCTCTTCGATTCCCCAGACCAGCCCGATGAAGGTCATCGAGAGAAAACTCAGGATGGCGACGACGTTGAAGCCCCATCCCGGCACCTGGCGGGTCATCCGGCGACCGTGGTTGCGCAGGAAGCTGGCGATACCCAGCCCCAACGCGAAGGCGGCGATGATTCGCAGCCAGGTGAGCATCTGCTCGCGCAGGTCCTGGATCACCGGCTCCATGATGAAGTAGCTCAGTGCCCCGAACAGACCGACAACGAAGACGATAACAAGCGGTATCTGCCTGCGCATCTAACTCTCCTTCTCTCCTGCACGGCTCCCAGCAGATCGAGTTGGAGCCGGTGGCGAGGCGTTCGGCGTGAACGCGGAGTAAGGTTGCAGCACCACTAGCCGACGGTGAACAACTCGGCGAACCAGGTGGTGAAGAAGCTGGTCACCACCCCGATGAGAATCAGGGCGCCGATGATGAATTTTGCCCAGTCCTGTCCCTTCAAACCGCCCAACAGCAAGGGTTCGCGGCTCATATAAGCGCTGGCCGCGTACAGCTCTTCGCCCATGATGCAGTAGTCGCAGGCGGTGATGAAGAAGGGTATCTGGACGACGGCGTCGGTGCCGGCGATCTGGATCGCGCCGGTGGAGGCGCCGGTCTCGGCCAGAATCAGCGACTCGGCGAAGAACATCCCCATGTAGAAGTTGGTGGCGGGACGCTCGCGCAGCATGATGCCGTTGACGGCGGCGGCGTAGGCGAACTGGGACTGGGTGACGAAGAAGATGTCGTTGGAGTTGTAGGCGTCGGGACGACCGACATCTAAGTAGGCCTCCTTGACGACCTCGCGCTCCACGGCCATCACGATGGGATCGTAGCAGGGGACGATCAGACGGATCTCGTAGATCGCCGCCTTGCGGGCCACCTGACCCAGAATGTTGACCGAAGCGATGGTGGCCACGTCGGCCATCGACGACAGGCCGGAGACGTAGAGGATCGGCTTGCCCATCTCCGTAGCGCGGCCCAGAGCCTCTTCCACGGCGTCCAGTCCGGCGATGCGCCGGATGAAGAGCTCCTTGCCCTTGCGCGCGCTGTAGATGAAGTAGACCAGGAGGCCCGAGATCAGCAGAACCCCGATCAGGGCGTTCCAGCGCTGGGAGTGGAAGAAGTGCGAGGCCGAAACAACGGACTCGGTGGGATCGGAGTAGTGGATCGAAGTCCCGTTGCTGGCGCCGATGCGGTAGGTGTAGGCCGTATCGGGCTCGCAGTTGGGGTCGGAGTACCACCCCATACCGGCCGAAACCTGATCGATGAGCACGAACTCCGCTCCCTCGACCTCGGCGGGTTTGCGCAGGATGTGGTAGGCGACCACATTGCCCCGACCGCGGCCCCGTCGCGGATCATCGATGGAAAGGGTCCAGCTCAGGTTGATCTGTTCGCCGGAATCGTTGGGCTGATCCTCGGCGATGACGTTCATCGGCTGCGCCGGCGGCAGGTCGACCAGGGGGTAGAGGTATTCCTCTCCCGTCTGGGCGAAGGCCGCGACCGGTAACAGCAGGCCGGCGACCACCAGCGCCACCGCGAGAGTTCTCACTCCACCGGTCATCTCGCTCCTTTTCGAGTTGTTTTGCCGAATATCCCGGAAAGATGTAGCACTGCAGCAAGCTGAGTAAGGCGAACCAACTGACGACGCCGGCTTTCTCCTGTAGGCGGGTCTGAGCGCCGGATGCGGAGGCAGCCTAGGTGACGTTGAACAACTCGGCGAACCAGGTGGTGAAGAAGCTGGTCACCACTCCGATGAGAATCAGGGCGCCGACGATGTACTTGGCCCAGTCCTGGCCCTTCAGGCCGCCCAAAAGAAGCGGCTCGCGGCTCATATAGGCGCTGGCCGCGTACAGCTCCTCGCCCATGATGCAGTAGTCGCAGGCGGTGATGAAGAAGGGAATCTGGACGACGGCGTCGGTGCCGGCGATCTGAATCGCGCCGGTGGAGGCGCCGGTCTCGGCCAGAATCAGCGACTCGGCGAAGAACTTGCCCATGTAGAAGTTCGTCGCCGGTTTCTCGCGCATCATGATGCCGTTGACGGCGGCGGCGTAGGCGAACTGGGACTGGGTGACGAAGAAGACGTCGTTGGAGTTGTAGGCGTCGGGGCGGCCCACATCGAGATAGGCCTCTTTGACGACCTCGCGCTCCACGGCCATCACGATGGGATCGTAACAGGGGACGATCAGGCGAATCTCATAAACCGCCGCCTTGCGGGCCACCTGGCCCAGGATGTTGACCGAGGCGATGGTGGCCACATCGTTGATGGGCGACAGACCGGAAACGTAGAGGATGGGTTTGCCCATCTCCGTGGCGCGGCCCAGGGCTTCTTCCACGGCGTCCAATCCGGCGATGCGCCGGATGAAGAGCTCTTTGCCCTGGCGGGCGCTGTAGATGAAGTAGATCAACAGGCCCGAGAGCAGCAGCACTCCGATCAGGGCGTTCCAGCGACCGGAGTGGAAGAAATGCGAGGCTGAGACTATGGGAGCCGTGGGATCGGAGTAGCCGATGGATTTGCCGTTGCTGGCGCCGATGCGGTAGATGTACGATTCGTCCGGCTCACAGGTCGTGTCGCTGTAGAAACCTACGCCGGCGGAGATCTGATCGATGAGGGTGAACTCCGCCCCCTCGACCTCGGCGGGCTTGCGCAGGATCTGATAGGCGATCACGTTGCCCCGGCCGCGGCCCCGCCGGGGATCGTCGATGGAGAGGGTCCAGCTCAGGTTGATCTGCTCGCCGGAATCGTTGGGGTGATCCTCGGCGATGACTCCCATCGGCTGCGCCGGCGGCAGGTCGACCAGGGGGTAGAGGTACTCCTCGCCGGTTTGGGCGAATACCGAGACCGGTAACAGCAGGCCGATGAGCAGCGCTGCCGTGGCGAGAGTTTTCTCTCTACCGGTCATTTCGGACTCCCTTCCCGCATGGGTGATAATGGATAGAACCATGACAACGATGATGATGCGTGGTCATGAGGCAAGAATATGTCTGACAGTGTAGCAAAGGCGCTGTGGAGTGTCAACGGGCAACTGACGCTAAACCAGCGGTTTACTGAGCGCTCTCGACGGGCGTTTGCGGGACCACGGGCACGGCGCCCGCGGCGCTCATCAGTTTCTCTATCTCGCCCCGTCGGGCGTAGAAGCTGACGTACAGTTCTCCACCCTCAGCGACTGCATCGCCCGCGTCCACCCGGGCGAACATCGGTCGATAATCCCGGGTCAGCACCGGGTGATCGAGCATCTCCCGGTTGGGGAAACTTAAATCGTCGACGGCGTAGCCCGGCGTCGCCGTCTCGCCGGCCAGCCAGTCTCCCAGTTTGTCAGCGTCCACGGCGTTGGGATTGATGAAGACCAGCCAGGGCTCGCGCAGCTCCACGAGCTCCGGGTAGGCCATGTGGTGCCCCGCCATTCCCTCGTGGCGCACCTCGCCGTGGAGGGCGGCCTCGGCGTTGCACAACCCGGCGAAGTCATAGAGGGGCAGGCCCGAGTAGTAGGCCAGGCCGCCGGCCGAACCGCAGGCCAGGGTGGCTTCGGCGGGCAGGGTGGCCTTCAGGTAGACCCCGACCACCTGTTTGGAGTAATTATGCAACTGGGTTTCCTCGGCAGTCAGGCGGTGTGCGTAGTCCCCGAGGTGACCGAGCTGGCTCCAGAGCACGAAGGCCGCCGTCAGCGTCCACATCGCCCAGGCCCGCGGACACTCGCCTTTCATCCGATCCAGCAGCTCATCGCCGCCGATCAAGGCCAGCAGGACCAGGGCCGGCATGACCGGGACGAGGAAGCGGTAATGAGCCATGTAGTCTCCGCCGGCGTAGACGATGAAGGCGAACTGGGCGGCGAGCATCAGGGTGAAGAGACCCGCGGCGGGGCGACGCCAACGCTTGATGAGTCCCCAGAGAGCCGGCAGAGCCAACAGCAGCGGCGCCCGGATCAGCACCCAGAAGAGGATGTATCCCAGACCGTATTTGAGCTGGACCAGGGAGCCACCGGCCTTGACATAGGCAGGCAGGGGCAACCAGAGGCCGTAGTAGAAGCGGCGGAAGATGAACTGGGCGGCTACCAGGCCCAGAACGACCAATAGATCGCTCAGACTCGATCCCGTTTCCTCGCCGCGACGCCGGTAGAACCAATGGTGGAAAGCGAAGACAACGATGAAGGCCAGACCCTCTGGCCGGGTCCAGGCCGCCAAGCCCAGCAGCAGTCCCGTCCAGGGGAAGCGACCGCTCTTCGGACGCAGGTGCGCCAGGGCTGCCGCGGTCAACAGCAGGGTGAACAGAGGGGTCTCCAGACCCGAGCCCGACCAGTAAAGCAGGGGATAGAACGCCGCCGTCACCAGCGCCGCCGCCAGGGGAGCCCATCGTCGACGAGGCGTCAAGCGTTTGGCGATAAGCCAGACCAGGTAGATCGTCGCCGCCCCGCAGAGGATCCCGAGTACCGGCGCGGCGACTACCGCGGGGACTCCCAAGAGCGTCGGCAGGGCCAGCAGCAGGATCCAGAAGAGATTCGAATAGGCCTCGTCGCGTACGCTGGGATTGTAGACCAGCCCCTCGCCCTCGATAAGGTTCTCGACGTAGCGCAAGGAGATGAAGGCGTC
>WJMB01000095.1 GCA_014728185.1 Candidatus Coatesiibacteriota bacterium | reverse complement strand
TATTCCGGCCATCGTATCGCAGACCGGGGGGCTTTCCCGTCAGACCGCTTGAGGTCGAGTTCCCGCAGCTCATCGCCGGATGCCGACTCCAGTGCAGCCTCCTCGGCGCAAGCGCTTGATAACAGTACCCGTGTGACATCCAGGAGAGTTTCATTGTAGCACAGTTGAGGAGCCGGCATAGCCCAAGGGACCGACAGCGAGGAGTCCCGCCTGGCGGTCGCCTTGACACCCGGGAACTTTTTTCCTAGTTTACTTTTGCTCCACAATAGCATGGTTCGATCAGCCTCGCGGCCGCCGAAGCGTTCCGCGGGTTCCGGTGGAATGCCGATACCGCAGCCCTTCGCGTCGCCCCCTGGTCGTTCCGAAACGATTCCCATCGTCAATGGTGCGACGGCGGGTGTCCACCCCGAGGATCACTTTGGAGGTCACAGTGAAGCGACTCATCGCGTTAATCCTGATCGCCGCCGCCGGAGCGGCCGTGGCGATGACGGCCGCCGAGGCCGGTCAGACGGCCATCGACAACCTGCTCGACGGCGATACGACCGGACGGCGGGTCTTCGTCGTCCCTGAGGCCTACGACGGCGGGACGATCGAGTTCTGGAACATGGAACTGACCCTGCCCGCCGAGCCCGGTCACTTCGTCTTCATCGACGACGTCCCGGCGGCCAACTGGGAGCACGACGCCCGGGCCGTCTATGTGACCGAGGACGGCGAGCTGACGGTCTGGCGGGTCACCACGCCGCCCAAAGACGACACGGCGCTGCGCTTCGAGGAGCTGACCGATTCGGCCCTCTGGGCCGCCTTCGACGGTGTCATCGAGTATCCGGACCACGAGGCGATCCGGGAGACGGCCCGCCGCCTGGAGGGCTTGGTCCCCCAAACCGGTGACCGCTCCGGCGAGAACTGGGCCTTGCTGATGTCCGGTGGCGCCAGCCAGTACTCGAACTACCCGCGATACTGGAACGACATGTCCTTCATCTACACCACGCTGATCGAGGTCTACGGCTACGACGAGAACAAGATCATCGTGCTGATATCCGACGGCGACGACCCCTCCGGCGACCAGTCCACGGGAGCGAGCTCGGACCTCGACCTCGACCAGGACGGCGACGACGATTACTCCCTGGCCTGCACCCACGCCAACGTCATCGCCCAGATGAACTGGCTGGCCGCCAACCTGGACGCCTCGGACAACCTGTTCATCTTCACCACGGACCACGGCGGCTCATCGGGCGGCTACAACACCTATCTCAACCTCTGGAACTACCAGCAGCTCGACGACGACGAGTTCGCCGACGAGCTCGACGACATCCCCTTCACCCAGTGCATCGTCACCATGGAGCAGTGCTTCTCCGGCGGCTTCGTCGACGATGTCGACGGTATCCCCAACGTGGTCATCTCCACGGCGGCGGCCTACGACGAGTACTCCTGGGCCATGCCTCCCGATTACAAGTACGACGAGTACGTCTATCACTGGACCAGCTCGGTGGCCTGGAACGAGCCCGGCGACAACCCCTGGGAGCTCGACGGCGACGCGGTCGACGCCGACACCAACGACGACGGCATCGTCAGCGCCCTGGAGGCCTTCACCTACGCCGAAGCCAACGACACGGCCGGCGAGACGCCCCAGTACAACGACTACTCGGGCATCGGCTCCGAGATCAGCCTGTGGGGTCCGGCCGGGCTGGCCGTCATCGATTACGAAGTGACGGCGAGCGACGGCGACGAGAGCGTGCCCCCCGGCGGCACGGCGGATATCGACATCACCATCGAGAACCGGGGCGACACCGCAGCCCACAGCGTCGTGGCCCAGCTCTCCTGCAGCGATTCCGACATCAGCGTCACCCAGGGGACGATCAACTTCGGCACCATCGCCGCTGGTGCGACGGCGGATTCGCCCTACCCCTTCGAGGTCTCGGTCTCCTCGGGGGCCGACAACCCGGGCTTCTACGTTACCGACAGCCTGGTGACCTCCACGGAGTACAACGACGCCGCCAAGGCCCTGACGGTAATGGTGGGCGAGTTCACCGACGATTTCCACGATGACGTCGAGGGCGGCGATCTGGGCTGGACCACGGAGATGAGCTCGGGCAGCCAGTGGCACATCGAGGACTACCGCTCCCACAGCCCGGACAACTCCTGGAAGTGCGGAGGACCCAACCAGGGCTACTACGCCAACAACTCCGAGGACGCCATCCTCTCGCCCCTGGTCATCGTCAACCCCTCGGACCCCCAGTTCACCTTCTGGAGCTGGCACGACATCCAGCTCAACGACGAGCTGGTCATCCAGTGGGGCAACGAATACGACGGCTGGAACGAGATCGTCACCTTCAGCGATTCCGAGGTCGACTGGACCGAGTACAACTACGATCTGACCGCCTACGCCGGTGCCATCGGGCGCATCCGGATGGAGCTTGTCTCCAACGCCGGCAACACCGCCGAGGGCTTCTACATCGACGACATCCAGGTCGGTACGCCCAACATCGACGTCAACCTGACCAGCTTCGAGCTGGATTCCCGCGACGAGGGCGTACTGCTGGCCTGGCGCGCCGACAACCCGTCCGAGATCTCCGGCTATGACATCTACCGCGAGCGTGTCTCCGGCGGCCGCCTGGTCGACGACGGCCACAACGCCCTGGAGCCGCTCAACGACCGCATGCTCACCCGAGAGGTCGATCGCTGGCTCGACACCTCCGTCGAGAACGGCGCTCACTACAACTACTATATCGGCGTCACCGAGACCTCGGGCGCCAGGCGCCTCTTCGGTCCCGTGGGTATTCGCCACGAAAGCGGCTCAGTGGCCGTCGACCGGCTGGAGGCTCCCTATCCCTGCCCGGCCCGCGGACCCGTCACCGTGGAGTTCGAGCTGGCCGAGGACGGCCCGGCGACCCTGGCCGTCTACGACCTGGCCGGACGCCGGGTGGCCCTGCCCCTCGAGGGCGAGCTCAGCGCCGGTCGGCACAGCGTCGACTGGGCGGCCGAAGTGGCCGGCGGCGTTTACCTGCTGCGCCTGGAGACCGCCGACGGCGTGTTGACCCGCCGCCTGGTCATCGAGCGCTAAGCAACTATCAGCCCTGAGTACGACGAAGGGACGGCCACGGCGCCGTCCCTTTTCTTTCCGTTCAGATAGGTTGTTGGGTTGGGGTCCGCCCTAGAGCAGTTCGCGGGCGGTCATTTCGACGGTCAGCTCCTCGCCGTCCCGCTCCACGGTCACTTCCAGGGTTGTCCCCGGCGCCGCCTCGAGACGGTCCGTCGCCCGGGCGTGGTTCCAGTTGTCGACGGGCTCGCCGTCGAACTCGAGCAGCAGGTCGCCCTCACGCAGACCGGCTCCGGAAGCCGGAGAGTCCTTCCAGGTAAAGGCCACCACAGGTTCCTCGGCCAGCCAGTCGATGCCCAGTCCGTAATTGTTGACCGGTGCCGGACCGCCGGGTCCTTCCTCCGGGGCCTCGAGGATCAGCCGCTTGCCGGCGTAGTCCAGGGTGACCGAGGAGAAGCGGGAGAGCTCGGCCTGGCCGATGTTGCCCTGCAAACGCGCGGACTCCATC
>WJMB01000094.1 GCA_014728185.1 Candidatus Coatesiibacteriota bacterium | reverse complement strand
GTCAGGGTCCGGCCGGCCAGCATGGTTGTCAACTGCTCGGCCCAGATGACCTCGCCGGCGGGGCTGCGCACGGAGCGGCGCAGCTCGGCGGCATCGCCGAAGAGCGGCCCGCCGGGAACGAAGTCGTCCAGGGTTGGTAGGCGTTCGGCCTCAGCCCGCTCGAAAACCTCTCCGCCGGAGAGCTGGTGCAGGCGGCCGCAGTCCGGACAGGCGGCCTCGTCGCCGTCGGAGCCGGCCACGCCGAAGGCCGCTCCGCAGCGCTTGCAGGTCGTGTGGCGCAGCTTGCCGCTCCCGGCGAAGACCAGGGGCAGGCCGCACTCGACGCAGGGCGTGAAGGGCAAGTCACGCAGGTGGCTCTGCTCCGTCGCGCAGCGCGGGCAGGTGGACTTCCGCCCCGGAATCAGACCGTAGCGCGCTAGGCCGACCAGGCCGAAGCCCAGGGCCAGGCCGCCGGCGGCGACCAGGGGGATACCGATGAAGATGCCGAAGGCCCCCCCGGCGATCACCAGGGCCAGGCCGCCCGTCGTCACCAGCAGGCCGAGGCCGCCGTCACGCAGCGATCGCTTGAGCCGGGCCGTCCGGCTGGTCAGCACACTCACGGATTGACCTCCACCCGCTCGACCCCCGCCGGCGCAGGATCGCCGAAGATTCCCGCCGGCAGGTCGACATTGAGCTCGATGTTGGACAGCCGGTAGCTCAGCTTGTAGCCCTGCTCGTCGACCAGCTCGACCATCACAGGCAGCCAGAGCTCGGCGTCGATCCAGAGCGCGCCGGCCGGGTAGGGGTTGTCGGCCTCGCGGGCCGTCATCGCCAGGCGATGGGTTGCGCGGCCGTTGACCTCCTCGGTTCCGTCGAGGATGTAGGCGTAGTCGCGCTCGAAGTAGCCCACCAGGTCGGCCAGCATCCGTCGCTCGCGGTAGTCTTCGACCGGGCCGTAGACCACCTGCTCGTTCTGCGGCGTGTACATCCAGACCGTCTCGCCGTCGCAGGTCAGGTACTGCTCCTGGGGGGTGGTGTAGGCGATGTGGAAGCGGTCGGGCAGGGCCATGCGCAGGGTGCCGATCAGCACGCGGCGCCGGCCGAGCATGGCCGAGGTGGTCACCCGGCGCAGGTCGCAGGAGAGGGTCTCGGCCTCGGCGTAGACGGCCTTGACGCGCTCGACGATCTCGTCGATGGTCAGGGCCGCGGCGGCCAGGGGGAGGAGAATGAGCAGGGTGAGCAGAATCGTGATGAAGCGTCGCATCGTAACCTACCGGTTAGGGGAGCGGAGCGAAAACGGAGCGGGAGGCAGCTTTATATCAAAGCCACTGTGGAATCAAGGGTATCGAATAGCGGCCGGTTAGCGCGAAACCAGGCAACACAAAGCGGGGACTTATCAGCCCTCGGGCTGTCGGCGGGGTTGGATGCTCCGTCAACGAAACGGCAGTCAATTGAGGTCCGCCAGGGTCTGACAATAAGTGCCGCACTTCACTCTCCAGCAGCTCCTTAATCCAGCAGCCTCTATCCGACCTGACAGTCAAAGCGCAAGGTAATCTCGCCGCCGAGGCCGATCGAACAGCGTCAAAACACCGACCGACAAACTGAGCCGTCGGCGTTGAACCGGCGGTGGCACGCTTCTTGCGGGTTCGAAACCGCGCCTTTCTCCCACGACCACCGTCGCAACAAGCGCGCCACCGCCTCCGTCGCCGCCGAGATCGGGGATTACCTGCTTACGAAGCCGAGGTCGGCGGGGTTCCCCGCCAGTGTCGCACCACGGCGCTGACGGCGCCTTCATCGACGTAGGCCCCCTGGAGGCGCAGCGGTTCGGCGGCGCCCACGGGGAGGAAGAGCATATCGCCCCGGCCGAGGAGCTTCTCGGCGCCGCCCTGGTCGAGGATGACGCGGGAGTCGACGGCGGAGCGGACCTTGAAGGCGGCGCGGCTGGGGAAGTTGGCCTTGAGGACGCCGGTGACGACGTCGACGCTGGGGCGTTGGGTGGCGGCGACGAGGTGGATGCCGACGGCGCGGGCCATCTGGGCCAGGCGGGACAGGGGCTGTTCGACGCCGCGCCCGGTGGCGACCATCAGCTCGGCCAGCTCGTCGACGGCGACGACGACCCAGGGCAGGGGGTCGCGGCCCTCGGCCTCGGCGGCGGCGTTGTAGCTTTCGAGGGAGCGCTTGCGCGCCCGGGCCAGCAGTTGGTAGCGCTGGTCCATTTCCTGAACGAGGGCTTCGAGCTCGCCCAGGGCGGCCAGGGGGTCGATGACCGGTGGGACGATTAAATGGGGCAGCCCGGTGTAGGGGGTCAGCTCGACGCGGCCGGGGTCGATGAGCAGCAGGCGCAGGGTTTGGGGGCCGACGCGGCAGAGCAGGGAGAGCAGCAGGGCGTTGAGGAAGACGCTCTTGCCCGAGCCCGTGGTCCCGGCGATGAGCAGGTGGGGCAGTTGGGCGAGGTCGGCGAGTTCGACGGCGCCGTCGAGGCGCAGACCGACGGGGAAGGTCAGGGGCGCGGGATGGGACTGCCAGGCCGGCTCTTCGAGCAGACGGCGCAGGGGGACGGTGTCGCGCTCGGCCAGGGGAACCTCGATGTCGACGCTGCCGCGCTCGGGCCGGGGGACGATGCGCACGGCGGGGGCCTGGAGGGCCAGGGCCAGCTCCGGGGCCAGCCTCTCGAGGTTGTTGATCCGCTCGCGGGGGGCCAGGCGGAGTTCGAAGACGCCCAGGGCCGGTCCGCGCTCGTAGCCGATTATATTGGCGGCGACGGCGCGCTGTTCGAGGAAGGCGCGCAGGGTCTCACCCCAGGCGGCATCCAGACCGTCGGGAGGCGTCTCGGTCTCCCCGGCGGGACCGAGGAGGTCGAGGGGCGGCGGTCCGGCCGTTCCACCGCTGACGGGTTCCAGGCCGCGGCGAACGGGCTTGGCGACGGGCTCGTCTGAGGGTGCCGGGTTGGACGGGGACTCGGTTTGCGACGGGTCGGCCGGTGGGGTCGCGGGGGCTTCTTCGGAAGCGGCCACCTCGCGCACGGCGCGGCCCACAGCCTTGGCGCCGCGTCCCACGGCCCGGCCGACGCTCTTGCCGCCGCGACCGAGGAAATCGAGGATCTCGGAGAAGCGCACCCCGGTGGCCAGGGTGAAACCGAAGAGCAACGCCAGAACGGCGATCAGGACGGTGCCCAGCCCGCCGAGGGCGGCGTGGAGCCCGCCGTGGGCCCAGGCTCCGAACCAGCCGCCGAAGGTCACCGGGGCGACGGCCTCGGGGGCGGCCAGGGCGAAGAAGACGGCCAGGGATGCGATCAGCAGTATAAAGCCCAGCAGTTGGCGCAGCAGGCGCTCGGTGGTTCCGCGCAGCAAGGCCAGCCCGGCGTAGGCGGCCACCAGGGGCAGGGCCAGGGCCGGATAGCCGAAAAGGCCGAGCTGGGCGCGGCCCCAGTCCTGACCGAGGGCGCCGACGAAGGAAGAGACGGCACCGTCGACGGCCCCCAGGGCGCTGATCTGGCAGACCAGGGAGAAGAGGCCGACGACGAGCAGTATCACACCCCAGCCGAGGCTGCGGCGGCTCTTGCGTTTGCGGCGGCTGGACTTGCGTCTCCCGGCGGTCACGGTCTTCCTCGGCGGGTTGATCTCGATATGACGGAGTTACTCAGGTGCGGCGGTAGAGCAGATTTGCATGGGGCTCGGAACCCTCTGCAGCATCCGTATCACTGAGGATCCTGGATAAGCGTTGCAGCCGGGCGCTCAGGTAGGCGGCTGATAAACCATCGCTTAGCAGAAGATTACACCAGTTGGACCAAGTAGCCAATCTACCCGCTGGGAGCGACCCAAGAGCGCGCCGCCTTGGAAAGCCCCATCCAGCTACTCGAAGCAAAAATCGATCGGCGCGATCGATTAGGCGATAAACAGCGTAGCCACACCGGCGGCCAGGCAGTAGAAGCCGAAGAGCCAGAAGCGCCCGGCCTGGACGGTCTTCATCACCAGCTTGATGGCGCCCAGGGCGGTCACGAAGGCGGTCAGGCCGCCGATGAGGTAGACGGGCCAGGGCAGCCAGTTCCCCAGGGCGAGGGCGTCGCCGAGTTCGAGGAGGTTGGCGCCCAGGATGGCTGGCAGGGAGAGCAGGAAGCTGAACTCGGCGGCCCGGCTCTGTTCGAGGTCCAGGTGGATGCCGGCGGCGATGGTCGACCCGCTGCGGCTGATCCCCGGCAGGATCGCCAGGGCCTGGGCGAAGCCGATCGAGAGGGAGCGCCACCAGTTGGGCGCGGGGGGGGCGCCCTCTTCGCTCTCGGGCGCGGCCTCGCGACGGCGCAGGCGCAGGCTGAACAGGATCAGAGCGGTGACCAGCAGCATCCAGCCGGCCAGGCGCGGGGCCTGGAAGGCTTCCTCTATCTGACCGCGCAGCAGCAGACCCACGGCCACCGCCGGCAGGGTCCCGATTACGATACCCACCAGCAGGCGGCCCAGGCGGCGGTCGCCCTCGGGAATCGCCCGCCCGCGGAGCTTGCGCGCCGGGTTGACGAAGAGCACCCGGACCAGGCCGAGGAAGCGTCGACCGAAGTAAACCAGCACGGCCAGGGCCGTGGCCAGGTGGAGGAAGATGCCGAAGGCCAGGTTGCTCTCCGGGGTGACCCCCAGGAGCTCACCGACGATGACCAGATGGCCGGAGCTGGAGATGGGCAGGAACTCGGTGGCCCCCTGGACGAAGCCCAGGGCGGCGGCCTGGATGAGGTTCAAGGGGCCTTCCTTCCAACGAGGTTGCTGCAAGGATACAACAAAGGGCGTCGGGATGACAGCACTCAGCCCAAGCCGCGGGCGCGGAGCAGCTCGGTGTAGAGCGCGGCGTGCTCGGCGGCCAGGGCGGCGAAGCTGGTGCGGCGGACGAACTCGTCGCGGGCCTGACCGCCGTAGGCGAAGCCGCCCGAGGTCACCCCGGCGTGGAGTTTGTCCAGGGTCCGGGCGATGGCGGCGGCGTCGCCGTAGGGCGCTACCGATCCGGCGTTGAGGTCCTCGATGAGCCGGGCGGCGCTGGAGTCGGGGTGCATGATCCCCAGGATCGGCTTGCCGGCGCGCAGGCACTCGTAAATCTTGCCGCCGGTGATCACCCGGTTGGTCGGCGAGTCCTCGAGGATGACCAGCAGGATGTCGGCGGCCAGTTGGCGCTCGGTGATGCGGTGCAGCGGGACGGCGGGCTCCAGAGTGACGACGCCCTCCAGACCCAGCTCG
>WJMB01000093.1 GCA_014728185.1 Candidatus Coatesiibacteriota bacterium | reverse complement strand
GGACCGCTTCGCCTACAACACGCGGACCTGGAACCTGCGGGCCTTCCGAGCCTTTCTGGACGAGCTGGGCGCGCCGGATCGCAACCTGAGTGTGGTGCACATCGCCGGGACCAACGGCAAGGGGGCCGCGGCGGCGGCGCTGACGACGCTGCTGCTCGCGGCGGGCGAAACGGTGGGCCTTTACACCTCGCCGCACCTGGTGACGATCCGCGAGCGCATCCGTCTGGACGGCGAATTGGTCGACGAGTCCACCTTCGTCGCCGGAGTGGAACGTTTGCGGGAGGTGCAACGGCGCCTTGGACACGGCGAGAACGGCGGCTACCGCACGACTTTCGAGCTGCTGACCGCCCTGGCGCTGCTCGTTTTTCGACAGAGCGGGATGCGCTGGGCCGTGCTGGAGACGGGGTTGGGAGGCCGCCTGGACGCCACCAACGTCGTCGAGCGTCCTGAGCTCTGCCTGCTGACCACCATCGCCCGGGACCATGAGAACGTCCTCGGCGAGGGTCTGGGACGCATCGCCTTCGAGAAGGCGGGGATACTCAAGCCCGGAACCCCGGCCCTCGCGGCGCCTCAGGTCGACGAGGTACGCCGGGTGCTGGAGAAAAGGGCGGACGAGCTGGGCGTCGTCCTGGAGTTCGTCGGTACCGATTCCGCATTGACCCTGGACGATGCCGGACGGCTCAGTTATCGAGGCGCGGCGACGGCGCTGCGCGGGCGGGCGCAGTTTGTCAACCTTTCCCTGGCCTTGGCGGCATACCGGCACCTGGCCGCTGAGCATGGCCTACCCCTGGATGCGCAAGGCCCGGGACTGACCTCTCTGCGCTGGCCGGGCCGCCTGGAGCTGGTCCGTCGGCGACCCGACGTGCTCCTCGACGGCGGCCACAACCCGGCGGCGCTGTCGACGGCCCTGGAGGTGCTGGCCGGCATCCCGGCGCGGCGGCGGATCTGCCTCTTCGGCGCCTCGTCCAACAAGGACCTGTCCGCGCTCTGTCGCCTCGTCGGCGAAGCCTTCGACGACATTTACCCCACCGCCGCCGACAACTCCCGCGCCGCCGATCCGGTCCGCTTGGCCGAGCTGTTGCCGGAAGCGAAGGTCCACCTCGCCTCCGGCAACGCCGTGGGCATCCTGGCGGGAATACTCGCGGGAGCCGGCGACGACGACCTGATCGCCGTCCTGGGCTCGCTGTTCCTGGTGGGCGAGGTCAAGGCTTGCGCCGCCGAGCTGAGGCTTGACGGCTCGCTGGATATCCGGCTGCCGGGGACCGCGGTCAGATAGAAGCCTTCAAGCGGCGAAATGAACGCCCCCGGCACCTTGCCAAGGCGCTCCCGGGCCGGTAAGATAATTATGAGCTGCCGATAATCGTTCACTATCGATCGAGCGGAGAGTCGATGTACTGTTTCCACTGCGGCGCCAGAGTCAACGAGAAGGCCGACTTCTGCCACAAGTGCGGCCGACCCGTGGTCAAGGGCCAGGCCTCGACGCAGACCTCGCCTTTGGAAAAGCTGGACGCCGGCTCCCTGCCCGAGTTCATCGGCAAGTACAATATCAAAGAGCTGATCGGCATCGGCGGCATGGGCGAGGTCTACCGTGCCTACGACGAGAACCTCAAGCGCATGGTGGCCATCAAGGTGCTGCCCTCGCGTTTGGCCAAGCGCGAAGGCTACGCCGAGCGCTTCATCGCCGAGGCCCAGCGCTCCGCCGAGCTCGAGCACCCCAACATCGTGATGATCCACGATGTTGGGCAGGACGCCGGACGGACATACTTCGTGATGAACCATGTCGTGGGCCGCAGCCTGGAGAAGCTGATCGCCGAGCGGCCCATCGAGATAAAGCGCGGCTTGCAGCTCGTCGTCCAACTGACCCGGGCCCTGGGCTACGCCCACTCCAAGGGCGTCATCCACTGCGACGTCAAGCCGGGCAACGTCATCGTCGGTTCCGACAACCACGTCACCCTGCTCGACTTCGGCATCGCCCGGGCCGCGGCCAGCCAGGACAATACCGCGGTGGGCACCCCGGAGTACATGTCCCCGGAACAGTGCCAGGGCCAGTCAGTGGACGCCCGTTCCGATATCTACTCCCTGGGCATCCTGATGTACAAGCTGTTCACCCGCCGGTTGCCCTTCACCGCCGACAAAAAAGTCGCCGTCGCCTTCAAGCAAATCAACGAGCCGCCCATCCCACCGCGGATTCTCGAATCCCGAATACCGGAATGGCTCAACACGATCATCCTCAAGTGCCTGGAAAAGAATCCCCTCGAGCGTTACCAGACCACCGCCGAGTTGGCCAACGACATCGACGCCGGCCTGCGGCGTCTCTACGCCGAAGAGAAACAGCGTCGCGAGAACCGCCCCAAGGAAACCCTGACCACGGCCGAGCGCTGGCGCTACAAACGCCGCCTTCTCGTCGGTATCGGCCTGACCGCCGTGGTCGCGGCCGGTTTAACCTGGGGACTCATCAAGCTCATCCCCCACCTGACGGCCGAGGAAGAGGAGCAGGGAAACCCCCTCGACGAGGAGATGGTGCTCAACGAGGACGAGGTGACCATTGAGATCAACAGCAACCCGGACAGCGCCGAGGTTTTCATTGACGACAAGCGTTTCGGCACCACGCCTCTGAACACCCGCTTGCTGCGTGGCAAGACCTATCTGCTGCGCTTCGAGCGCGAGGGCTACGCACCTCTCGAGACCGAGTTCACCCCCGGTCGCGCCGACATCGTCAACTTCGATGTGCAACTGAATCCCGCCACCTACGGCTGGATCAACATTCATGGTCCCGCCGGTTACCAGGTTTGGCTGGACGGCCGCTACCTGGGCACCCTGCCGCTCTCGCCGATCAAGACTCTCTCCGGCAAGCGCACACTGCGACTGGAGGGAGGCGGCGACGTTATCAACCGCGAGGTCTACGTTACCGAAGAGCGCACCACTCCGGTGTATTTGGGGGGGAGCGGCCCAAGTAACACTACCGAGGACGAAGAGGACGGCCCCTCGGTGGAGGAGGCCGAGAACCTGCTCCTCGGCGACGACTAGCAGCGAAGGATACTCTTTTTCAAGGCACAATGACGAACCACCCCGGCCGGGGTGGTTTTTGGTTCGGTCGGTCCTTATCACCTTTGCCGCCCTCGATACCGAGTCCGGGCGCCGTGATTTTATTTGGCGGCATGAAAAATGGAGGTATAATTCACGTCATCGTAAACTAAGCGGTATCCCTTGGGGTTGGAGGCGCCATGCCCGCCGAGACTGAGCCGAGGAGTTTCTCTCGCTGGTTGATTGAGGTGGATCGTCGCGGGCTTTTCCTGGCCGTCTTCGTTATCGTCGTCGTTGTCCTGATACTGGGTATAGAGATCGACATCGGCGTCACCGCGCCCACGGTCAGCTACTACACCGCGATCGACAGACTGGGTCCCGGATCAACGATTCTGGTCTCGATGGACCTCGATCCCAGCACCCTGCCCGAGCTCGAGCCCATGCTCAGCGCCACGGTCAAGCACGCCTTCGAGCGCGGGATCCGCGTCATCGGCATGGTGATGCTGATGGAGGGGGTGTCGATCGGCGAGCGTGTGATGCGCGAGTCGATGGACGAGATCAACGCCGAACTCGCCGACACCGATCAGGAGCGCCGTATCCGGATGGGCGAGGACTGGGTCTACCTTGGGTTACCGCGCCGGTAACGAGGCGGTCCTGCTGGGCATCGGCAGTGAGATCCGCGGCGTCTTCTCCCAGGACTTCTACGGTTATGCCCTGGACGAGCATCCGATGATGCGCACGGTTCACAACTACGACGACATGGATTTGATCAGCACCATCTCGGGCACCAACTGGCCCGAGTTCTGGGTGGCCTTCGCCGGCACGCCCTACCATATTCCGGTAATCGTCGGCTGCACCGCCGTCAGCGCCTCCCAGTACTACGCATTCCTGCAGACCAACCAGATGGCGGGTCTGTTGGGTGGGCTGAAGGGCGCCGCCGAGTACGAGCGGTTGATCGACCGCCGCAGCCTGGCGATCAACGGGATGGCCGCCCAGCTGGTTGTTCATCTGTTCCTGGTGGGTCTGATCGTCCTGGGCAATGCGGCCTACTTCATCGATCTCTGGCGGAAGAAGCGTCGGCGGCAATGATCCGCCCGGAGTATCGACCGTCTGACTCTGATCGCGTCACGGGCCGACCTGGGGTCGGCCCGTTCGTATGCCTTTCGCTGGTAAATCGGCCGCGTTCGCCTGACGCGGGCTTATCCCTCAGTATGATCGTCCCCGACGCCGTGATGGATGTCCAGGAGGCGGAAGCTGGAGACCAGCTCGTCCAGATCGTCCTTGAAGACGGCGAAGTCGCCCTCCTCGGCGGCCAGGGTACAGGCCATTACACGCTCGCCGAGGGTGAAGAAGTAGCTCAGGGTGCGGCTGACCGTCCCCTCGACCTCCAGGCGGAACTCGAGCCGGTAGCCCGGGGCGCCGTTGATCTCCAGCTCACCGTCGGCCAGCACCTCCAGATTCTCCAGCTCGGACAATGATCCCAGCTGCCGGGCAGCGTAATCGGCCGGGGTCAGGCCCTCCTCCGGCGGGGGAGATTCGATGAGCAGCTTGGCGCCGGTGTCGTTGTTCACTCCGGCCAGGCGCAGCTCGTCGCCTTCGTAGTAACTGGGCCGCCCGAAGCGCCAGCGGTCGCGGTCGACTTCGGCCGTGAAGCCCACCTTGTCGTTGAACAGCGGCCAGAGGTTTTTGCCGGGCTGCTGCGCGTTTGCGTTACCAGTTTGTTGGTCGGCGGTGCCGTCGCCCGGCTCGGCCTCTTCGGAGCAGGCGGCGCCGAGGGTGAGCGTGATAGCCAGAGCAAGCGATACGAAAAGGTGGCTTCGGTTGATCATCTTGTCTTCAATCGGGTTGCAGGTT
The DNA here is from genome assembly GCA_014728185.1 of Candidatus Coatesiibacteriota bacterium. Classification (GTDB taxonomy): domain Bacteria; phylum RBG-13-66-14; class RBG-13-66-14; order RBG-13-66-14; family RBG-13-66-14; genus WJMB01. The sequence goes on along the minus strand of WJMB01000093.1, from coordinate 4,496 downwards.
TGGCAGACCGCGGGTTGCAAACCCTCGTATCAGTAATCGACGGAAGTGGTGGATGATGCAGATGTCAGACCCGCTGCGGATCGCTTCACCGGTTCAGGATCGGTTGACTCTACGCAAACCGCCGGACACCGCGCCTTGACACCCTTGCAGGTTGCCAACACCGAGACCCCGCTCGCAAACAGGCGCTAAGCGGTGCCGGCGCAGGTGACCACGCCGTCCTCCTTGTAGAGCAGGGGACAGCCGCCGCCGCAAAGCGGGAACTGGGTACAGCGTCGGCACTCCTCGGGGGTCCACTCGCGCTTGCGCAGGCAGACGGCCAGGGGCGCGTTCCAGATGCTTTCCCAGTCGTCGGTGAGCAGGTTGCCCAGGGACTCGAAGTAGCTCTGGCAGGGCAATACCTCGCCGTCGGGCTCGACGGCCAGGTTGTAGCGGGCGGCGGAACAGGTCTTGATGCCCACGCCGACCTCGACGGGATCGAAGTCCTCGTAACGGGTCGGGGTGTACCAGAGGAAGTTCATCCCCGAACGGGCGGCGGTCTCGAAGAAGGTCTCGACGTGGGGTCGCAGCTCGGCCTCGGTCAGGGCGTCGGGGTTGGCGACGCCGCCGCCGGAATGGATCATCCCGTTGGCGGCCACCTGGGGCAGGCCGACGTCGGCCAGGAACTCGACGGTGCGTTCGATCCCGGCGACGTTGCGCTTGGTCAGCGTGGTGTTGGTCAGGGTGTAGAGGGGCAGGGAGAGGGCGTTGCGGATGCCCTGGAGGGTCTGCTTCCAGGCGCCCTCGACGCCGACCATGGCGTCGTGGACGGCGGGGTCGTGGCTCTCGATGGTTATCTGGACGTGGTCCAGCCCGGCCTCGACCAGCCCGGCCAGGTATTCGCGGTCGGCCAGCTTGCGTCCGTTGGTCAACAGGCCCGTCACCAGACCGATGTCCTCGGCGTACTCGATCAGCTCGCGCAGGTGCGGGTGCAGGGTTGCCTCGCCGCCGGTGAAGGTGACGTGGGGGATCCCGGCGGCCCAGAGCTTGTCCATCACCCGCCGCCAGTCGCTTTGCTCCATCGAGACCTTTTTTCTATGGGCCGGATCGACGTAGCAATGGGCGCAGGCGTTGTTGCAGGCGTAGGTCAGCACCAGGTCGACGCGGTAGGGGGCGAAGGTCTCGACGCTGAAGGGCTCGCTGCGCTCCAGGTCCAGATACGTCACCGGACAGACGTCGCTGCCGGCGGCCAGCTCGGTGATGATGTGGGCGATGCGTTCGTAGTCGGCGGCGGCGCGCTTACGGCCCACCCGGTAGCGCGCGACGATCTCGTCGACGGCACGGCGCTTGTCCCGCTCCTCGACGATCAGCTTGGCGTACTCGGCGGCGGTCTGGTTGAGGTGGATGATCTTGGCCGCGTTGACCACCAGAGTCCCCGAGCCGCCTGGCTCGATGCGCAGGTGCACGCGGAAGCCGGCGAAGGCGTCGCCGGAGCGCAGGTGGTGGATGCCGGGCTTGAGCGGTTGCGGACGCTGGAACAGCTCGTCGACCAGGCCGCCCTCGGCCGGGTGGTCCGGGTCGGCCACCTGGCGCTTGCGACGCAGCGCCTGGAAGAGGAAGATCACCGCGCCGATCAGCGTCAGGACGCCCAGGCCGATGAAGATCCAGTTGGCCGGGCCGCCGTCGTCGCTGGTCAGACGTCCGGCGTCGGGGCCGAAGTCGATGAGCACGCCACCCAGGATCAGGGCGACGCCGATGAGCATCAGCGCGAGGTCGAGCAGCAGGTCTTTATTGAGCTTGGCCATGCGGACTCCGGTTTCAGGCGGTTGATCGGGCGACTGGTTCGGCTTGCTGCGAAAATGATTGCTGATTGTGGTGTGCCGGCTCGTTCGGATCGGTTTTCGGCCATTCGATCGTCGCCGTAAAACCCGACCCGGCGACGACCCGTCAAATGGTCACCAGGGCGCAGCGGCCGTGCACCAGCCGCGCCCCGGCCTCTCGGACGCGCTCGAGTACGGCGTCGTCGGCGGCGCCGGGTTGAACCCAGAGCAGATCTATCCCGTGCTCCAGCGCCGCGCCGACCTGCTTGAGGGTCGCCGGGGGCGGCGTGATGAAGATCGCCGCGTCAACGGTGACGGGCAGCTCGTCGAAATCATCGTAGCAAGGGTGGCTGCCGATCCCCGAGCAGTTGGGGTTGATCGCGTAGACCTCGTGGCCGGCGCGCTCGAGATGGTAGAAGACCTTGTAGCCGTACTTGGAAGGATCGCGACTGGCCCCAACCACGGCGATACGCCGGGCGCCGCGGAAGTCTTTGACGGCTCGCTTGAGATCAGCAGACACTCAGGACGCTCCTGTCGCTCTTGAAGGGATGCCGGCCGAGAGAACGTCCTAGACTCCCCGCAGCAGTCGTCCGGCCAGTTCCGGGGGCAGGTTGGCTTTGAGGATGCGCTCGGCGGCCAGCTCGTTATCGTAGAGGAAGCGGTGCAGGCGGATCTTCATCTTGCGCAGGCTGTCGCCGTAACCGAAGGTGGCGGCGCAGGCCCGGGGGTCGTTGTCCCGGGGCTGGCCGGTGCTGCCGACGTTGATGATGTAACGGCGGAAGAGGCTGGGCACGATGTCTGAGTCGGTGATGACCTCGATGTAGCCGTCCTCGTGCTGCTCGAAGAAGACGGGCTGGTGTGTGTGCCCGATGAAGCAGAAGGGGACGTCGAGAGAGTTGAAGGCCCGCTTGATCTCCTGGCGGTTGAGCAGGTAGTGCCAGCGCTCGGGCTCGTGGGGGCTGGCGTGGACCAGTCGGAACAGCAGGGGGGAGTCGTTGCCGCGTTCGGCGGGCAGACCGTTCTCGGCGATATCCAGGCTCAGGGGCAGCTCTTCGAGCCAGCCGATGTTCTCGTCGGTCAGTTCGCGGCGGGTCCAGATGATGGCCCGGGCGGCGAAGGAGTTGAAGATCAGCTCGGCTCCGGGAGTGACGGCGGCATGGTCGTGGTTGCCCTTGACGGTCCGGTTGGGGGTGACGGCGAGGAAATCGGCCAGGGTCCCCGGGTCGGCCAGACTGGTCTCGGCGAGAATCTCGTCGACACGGGCGCGTTCGATGCGTTCGTCGCCCTGGGCGAAGCGGATCAGTTCGAGGCACTCGTTGGGTCGGGCGCCGTAGCCGGCGACGTCGCCGCCGCAGAAGAGGTAGTCGACCCCCAGGGCGCGCAGGCCGTCCAGGGTGAAAACCAGGGCGTCGAGATTGCCGTGGATGTCGGAGTAGAAGCCGAGGAGCAAACCGCACCTTCCGCCGTGGTGATGGACGACTCCATTCTAGCAGAAAAATCAGAGGGCGGCGACCAGCCAGAGGTAGTAGATATAGGCCGGCGCCAGGGGGACCAGCAGGTTGTCCCAGCCGCCGGGGAGCAGCAGCTCGCTCAGGGTGGCCGTGGCGGCCAGGGAGAGCGAGACCAACAGGGTGGTCGTCAGGTTGTGGGGACCCAGCAGGGCCAGGACGATGAAGCAGACGGTCAGGCTGGTGAGGAACATGGCCAGGCAGCCGACGTAGCTCTTGTCGCCCAGGACCTTGCGTCCGCCGTAGCGGTGGCCGAAGACGGCGGCCATTCCGTCGCCCCAGCCCAGGACGAGCATCCCGATCAGGGCCACATAGCGCAGGTCGACACCGGTGCTGTTCCAGAGCCACCAGAAGTGACCGGTGAGCACGGTGAGGCTGACGGCGAAGAAGACGGTGCCCGGGCTCTTGTCGCCGGATTCCATCCCCGGGAAGAGGTCGAAGCGCCAGGAGAGGAAGTTGATGACGATGAAGCTGGCCGGTCCGATGATCGCGACGTACCAGTCCTGGAAGAGGAACAGGGCCAGTACGATCCAGTTGCTGACGCCGATATGGACGATCTTGCGCGCGGTCTCGCCGGAGATGCGCTGGCGCTTGGCCAGCAGCCCCGCCGTACCCAGCACGACGAAGACAAAGGCGTAGGAGATCGCCAGTCCCAACCACTGATTCACGGTTGCCTCCCGGGGGTGGTTGTCAACCCAGGCTGAAGAGGATCACGACGGCCCCGGCGCCGGCGACCAGACCCGTGGTCAGGTTGTCCAGGCGCGACGGGGTGAACAGCTCGGTCAGCGCGGTCAGCACACCGGCGCCCACGGCGACGAGCCAGGCCGTCGTCGAGGTGATGCCGAAGACCAGCAGAACGGAAGTGTAGCCGACCAGGGCGCCCACGAGGGCCCAGAGCGAACCGATGATGGTCCGTTCTCCGTGGAGTTTGCGTTTGCCCCACAGACGGCCGAAGAAGGAACCGGCGGCGTCGGTCAGTCCGGCGGGCATCACGGTCAGCGGGGCCAGCAGGCGCCAGCGGATGCCGTAGCGTCCGGCCAGCAGCCAGCCAACGGTCACCGAGGCGATCAAGACCAGGGTGAACCAGAACGCGCCCAGGCGGCCCTGCTCGGGATAGAGAGTGGGCAGGATCTGCCAGCGCAGGGCGGCGATGTTGACCAGCAGGAAGAAGGCCGGCGTGGCCAGCACCCAG
>WJMB01000092.1 GCA_014728185.1 Candidatus Coatesiibacteriota bacterium | reverse complement strand
GGATTGGCGTTACTGCAAGCTACTGGGATAGTAGATTATCCACCGAGCACATCCCTTGTAGCCGCCACTAACTGACTGCTGAAAAGTGACAGGTATATATCCGGTGCTAATCGTTTCTTATCAATAAAATAAAAGGGATTATCACACGTTCCTGAACAGGCATATATCGCTAATAGCTTGTTATCATGTACTTTATAGCTGCGCAAGCTGTCACTGCCCGTGCGTTGCCTGGTGGTGGAAAACCAGGCTTGCCCGAAGCTGGCGCTGCCAAGAGGATGCCAAGAGGATGCCGAGAGGACGCTGAGAGACTGGAAGTCCCGACTCCTTATTTGCATCCCGGGCTTACCAGTATTATGGATGCTAAATCTTTCCAAACAGCTGGTTTAGCTGATATGAAAACCTCTTTGGCCCGTCGAGCTGAAGGCCCTCATGTGGTTGTTCTGAGCACATCCGTTCTAAATGCCGCTGTTTCTAGGTTTCGACGTAGGTTCAGTTTCAGGTGATAATCCCAAATAAAATTACAAGCCGGTCAAAATAGAATACACCATCCCTAACAACAAGCAACTGCTAAACGCGAACGTCAATCCGCCGGATCGAAGTCGTAGGAAACCAGATGGGCCATCTCGGTGTCCAGGTAGCCCTCGGCCACCCAGCCGATACCCCGGGCGAAGACCATCCAGAAGGAATTGTAGCGCACCTTGTAGCAATGGGGCCACTCAGTCTCATCGGTCTCGTAGCTGAAATCGGCGCGGACGATCTCGACGGTGGGACCGCGGCCGTCGAAGTACAGCGGCCAGTTCTCGCCCTCCACCAGGGGCGGGCGCAGGTAGACGCGGATGCGCGAGGCATCGTCGGAGGGCGGCCAGGCCTCGTTACGCAACACCACGCCGGTATGGGTGTTCCAGATCAGGGCGTGATCCTCGCCGCGCAGCAGGAACCAGTCGTCCTCGGTTTCGACGGCCGTCAGCTCGAAGGTCTCCTCACCCTCGTCGGTGATCAGGTGGTAGCTCCAGCGGTAGCCCAGCTCGAGGGGCCAGAAGACCTCCTCCTCGTCCGGAGCATCGACCACGGAGGTGCAGCCCGCCAGCAGACCGAGCGCGACCATCGCCAGAACAAGATGAGCTCGTCTCATGACTAACCTTGTTGTTTGACGTTTCTTAATCAGCGTTCACTGATAAAGTATAGCAGTCCACTGGCGGTCTGTCAGCTATAATCGATAAAAAACATGGGAATTGTGCAAAATACACGGATTGTGCCACCGAGCCGGAAGACCTTTGCGCGGGAGCCGGCAGTCAACACCGGCCCGACCGGCGTTGGCACGTTTCTTGCGGAGACCGACGCGGGGACCTCCAGGAGGCCGCCCCGCCCTGCTGCAAGAAACGTGCCAACGCCTCGCCGCGGGATACACGAAGCCGCCGGGCTGTCCGGCGGCATAAGCAAAGGTCTTCCGGCGGGGGGATCACTCGACGATGGCGGCGGCGACGACGTTATGGACCCGTGCCCGGACCTCGTTGAAGGAGCGCGAGCGTCCGTCGGGGTGCACCCGGTTGGTCAGGAAGATCACGAAGAGGTCGTTGGCGGGGTCGATCCAGAGGCTGGTGCCGGTGAAGCCGGTGTGGCCGTAGGCTTCGGGCGAGAGCAGGTCTCCCGAGGTGCAGAATTCGTCGGAATGCAGGTCCCAGCCCAGGCCGCGCCGGACGGTGGAGTTGACCCGCAACTGCTCCCGGGTCATCAACTCGAGGGTCAGCGGACCCAACAGGCGGGTTTCACCGTAGATGCCGCCGTTGAGCATCATCTGGGCGAAGACGGCCAGGTCGTCGGCGGTGGAGAAGAGACCGGCGTGACCGGCCACACCGTCCATCAAGGCTGCGTTCTCGTCGTGGACCCGGCCCACGAGCATGGTTCCAGCGGGAACGCCGGGTCGCTCTGCGGCGGTGGTGGCGGCGGCTGTTTGCGCAAGGGGTCCCTCGGGGTTGAATCCTGTATCGTTCATCCCCAGGGGGCCGAAGATCTCCTCCTCGGCGAAGACGTCCAGGGTGCGGCCGTCGACGCGGCGGATGACCTCGCCCAGCAGGATCATGTTCAGGTCGCTGTAGAGGTAGCGCACGCCGGGGGCGTACTTGGGCTCTATCTCGCAGATCTCGTCGATGACGCCCTGGTAGTCCGTGGTGGTCTGGGTGAAGTCGCGCCAGGCCGGTAGGCCGCTCTGGTGAGTCAGGAGCTGGCGCAGGGTGATGTCCCCCTTGCCCTGCTCGGCGAAGGCCGGGACGTAGTAGGCAACGGGTTGATCCAGCCGGAACTCGCCGCGTTCGACCAGCATCATCGTCGCCGTGGTGGTGACGAGGACCTTGGTCAGGCTGGCCAGGTCGAAGAGGGTGTCGACATTCATCGGACGAGGGGTCGGTTCGAGCTCGGCGCTGCCGTAAGCCTCGCGCCAGACCACATTGCCGTGGCGGGCCACCAGGAGGACCGCCCCGGGCATCCGACCGGCGACGATCAACTCGTTCATCAGGACGTCAAGACGCTCCAGGCGTTGGGGGTCGAAGCCCATCTCGGCCGGATCGGCACTGGAGAGCAGGGGTCCGGGGTCGGCGGCGCCCAGGACGCCCAACAGGATGACGGCCAGGGCGACGGCGGGGAGCAGGAAGGCGAGCAGGCGGTTTTTGTTCATCTGAAGTAGGTTTGTTTTGGGTTGAAGGATTTGAATGAAATGATTCGTAGACGAGGATCAAGCACCAACGACGACCCCGCCAAACAGATACTCGAAGTCCGGCAACCTTCTCTACAACGGGTGCGCCGGCATTGGCACGTTTCTTGCGGAATTCGTGTAACCCGCCGCCGTGGAAAACCGCGTTGCGCAAGAAACGTGCCAATGCCGGCCCGGGCGTGTATGCATGCCGTCGGCGTGTTTGGCGGGGTCTCGGATATCGTGGCGCGGTCAGTCGACGAGGCTGAGTATCAGGGCGGCGAGGGCGATCGAGGCTGAAAGGAGACTGATTTGAACAGTCAGACAAAAGCTGAGCGGTCTGATACGGATCAGGCGGTAGAGTCCAGAACGGCCTTCAGTGAAACTACTATGGTCTTCAGCAACACCGGTGGTAACGCGCTGAAAGATGTGGTTATCGCTGTAGAGCCGAACGTTTAGCCTAGACGGCCATGAATCCCGCTGCTTGGGCTGCCTTTCCCTGATTATAAACAATAGCCTCTGAGTCATCCGGGGTTCGGATACCTCGACCGACTCGCAAGAGCAATCCTCGGGATCCAGTTTGGCCTTGACGGCGAAACGATCTCTCAGCGCCACGGCAAGCAGCGAGGTATACAGCGAGCTGTCAAGCATACTACAGTCCCATGCGGCCGGCTCGTTTGCATCGACCCTAGCGCACCTCTTCGAAGAGGATGATCAGCTCGATCTGGCCGGTTTCGGCGCCGGGGCGCAGGTTGCGGCTGACCGAGTTGAAGAGCTCGGTGTCGTAAAGCTCGCGAATGGCGGCGAATAGTTCGCTGGTGTCGTACTCGGCGCCGACGTAGATTCCGTGGGCCTCGAGGATCGGCTCGACCACGCCGGTGGGGGTGTCGACCAGCCCGCGCAGCTCGATGACGCTGATGGTCGAGGCGCCGCCGGTGACGACCTCGAGCTCGACGGCCACGGCCAGCTCGTCGAACTGCTTGGTGGTGCGCACGTTGACGTCAACCCCGCCGATGGGACGTCCGGCGAAATATTCGCGGATGCGTTCGACACCGAGGTTGACGGCGGTCTCGCTGTAACGGTCACCGGGGCGCAGGCCGAAGGCCTCCAGGATCGGCTCGCGCTCGTCTCCGGCGTTGCCGTCCAGGGTCACCTGGCTGACCACGGGTCCCGGGGGCGGCCCCTCGGCCATCTTGCGGCGGACGTAGTCGAGGAGCAGTTGGACGCGTTCACTGTCCGGGCGCAGCTCCTCGGCGTCCTCCAGGTAGTCCTCGGCCTCGTCGTAAACACCGATGATGGCGTAGATGTTGCCCAGATTCTGCAGGGCGACGAAGTCGTCGGGGGCCTCGTCGAGGACGAAGCGGTAGTGCTCGTAGGCGTCGCCGTAGTCACGGCGCTGGGCCAGCAGGTCGGCCAGGTTGGCGTGGGCCTCGAAGTTGTCCGGCTCCAGGGCCAGCACGTAGCGGAACTCCTCGACGGCCTGTTCATAGCGCTCGCGGGTCATCAGGATGAAGCCCAGACCCAGTCGGGCGAAGACGTAGTCGGGCCTGAGCTCGAGGGCCAGCCGAAGCTTGGATTCTGCCGGGCCGTACTCCTCCTGCTCGAGGTAGACATGGCCCAGATTTGCCAGGGTGATCGGCGAGGAGGGGTTGAGCTCGAGGGAGCGTTCCAGCTTGCGGCGGGCACCGTCGTAATCCCCGCGGATGCTCATCAGGACCCCCAGGGCGGTCAGGGCCTCCGGGTAGTCCTCGCGCAGATCGAGGGCGGCTTCGTAGAACGTCTCGGCCTGATCGAGCTTGCCGTGGTGTTCGTCGATGAGGCCCAGATAGAAGTAGGCCTCGGGAGCGGACGGCGGGTCCTCGCCCTCGGGGGCCTCGTAGAGGTAGTCGACGAAAAGGGCCTCGGCCTCGTCCAGGCGGCCCTCCCGGTAGGCGGTGATCGCGGGCCGCAGCTCCTCGTCGACGGCGTCGTCGGGATCGAGCTCCAGCTCGGACACCTGGGCGCCGGCACCGCCGACGAGGATAAGAACAAGGATTGCGATGACTGTACGCTGCACGGCGGACTCCTTGGGGCTGGACCGCTTACCGGGCCGGGATTGAAGCTGTCGGGCAAACCGGGACTAGCCGCCCGGACTCTTCTCGAGGATCAGGGTCACCCGGGGCGGCGAGACGCTCTTGACCAGCACGCCGTCGGGCAGCCGGGGCAGGACGGGGACTTCATAAACGCCGGGCAGGGGCAGCGGGGCGTGAACGACAAGCTCGGGCTCGATCAACTCCTCGAGCCGGGCGGCGGGACCCTGGATCAACAGCTCGACCCTGCGGGGTTCGATGGAAACCCGCAGGCCCTCCGGCGGATCCTCGAGCTCGACGGGCAGCGTGAAGCTGCGGGTTTCGGCGGAGCTGAGCTCGAGATTGACCACCACGACGTTGCTGTCGACCAGCTCCACGCTGGGCGAGGTCGGCATCAGTCCGACCTGGACGCCGCCGGACTCGGTCAGGCCGCTCAGGTCCACCGGCGCCGTCTCGACGTAGTCCATCGAGTCCAGGGCGGCGGCGGGGCCGCGCAGCCTGACCCAGTCGGGTTGACTGGAGGCCGAGAGCAACACCAGGCCCTCGGGCGGTTGACCGTAGACCCGGGGACGCACCCGGATCATGCTGGTCTTCTCGGCGTCCAGGGTGATGCGCAGTTCGTCCTCGCCGCTGATCTCGAGTACGGTGAAGTCATAGCCCGGCGGCGGCTCGATATCGGCCGAGGTCAGCCGGTGGACGAGGGAGCCTGGCTGATGGCCCTGCAGATCGACCACGGCGCTGAACTCCTCGTCGTCGGTGGAGATCAGGTCGATGCCCCGGCCGCGGACCTTGACCGGCACGCTGCGCTCATTGCCCGCGGTCACGATGGTTCCCGGGGGGACGTTGGTGAGGACGACGGGGACGTTGTAGGTTCGGATGCGCTCGGCGGTGGCCGCGGCGTAGATCCACAGGGCGCAGGCCACCAGCAGGGCGGCGACCTTTAGCCCCCAGTTCTCCCGCAGATGCGCCCAGAAGCGCCGGATTCCACTGCTGTTGTCCTTGGATTTGTCCATCGTCTCACTCATGACCGAAGATTTTGATCAATTCGGCGCGCAGCTCTCCCAACCGCTGCGGATCGAACTCGGTCAGCTTGCCGTTGCGGGCGATCGAAGCCACCTGGCGCTCTTCGGAAACGACCACGGCCACGGCGTCGGATTCGGTGCTGATGCCGATGGCGGCGCGGTGGCGGGCACCGTAAGTGCGGGAAAGCCCCGGCGGGTCAGCCAGGGGCAGCATCGTCCCCGCCGAGGCGACCAGACCGTTCTGGATGATCGTCGCCCCGTCGTGGAGCGGGGAGCGGTCGGTGAAGATGGTCACCAGCAGCTCCGAGGTCAACTGGGCGCCGATCTTGACGCCGCGCTCGACGTAGTAGCGCAGACCGTCGGAGTACTCGATGACGATCAGGGCTCCGATCCGACGTTTGATACACTCCTCGACCGCCGAGACTAGCTCGTCGACATAGCTGGTCTCGGCGCCGATGAAGAAGCGGATGAAGCGGTTCTGCCCCAGGTGTGCCAGGACCTGCCGCAGCTCGGGCTGGAAGAGGATGACGAAGGTGATGATCCAGACGGTCTTGAAGTTGTCGAAGAGGAATCCCAGGGCGCGCAGGCCCAGCAGCTCGGCGAAGATGCTGACCACGACCAACAGTAACAGCCCCATCAGCATCTGCACCGCCCGCGTGCCTTTGATCATCACCAAAAGCTCGTAGACGATGAACGCGACGATGAGGATATCGATGAGGTCTTTGATGCCGAAACTGATATCAAACACGGGATTCTCCAGCCGGAGGGTAGCGGGAGCGGACCCTTCTATTATACGCTATCTATACCTTCTAAACCAGTTGCCCGGCGGCCGGCGGGTCTCTTTAACCACGGCCCGTGAACGCCGGAAGAACAGAACCCGGGCCGACCTCCTCCAGTAGACCATACCCAGCGGCGGTCGCCGGCGTCAACACCCGCCGGCATACCGATGAAAGATCCGATGCTCAGACCAGCCCGTCAGCTACTCTACCTACTTCCGGCACTCGTCGCCGGGCTCCTCGGCGGCTGCCGCAACTACTACCTCGAAGGCTCCCCGCGCGCCCTGGCCGCCTACAACGCCTGCGGCGAGAAAACAACCACCCGGGCACTGATCAACCGGCGTCACGACGAGCCCCTGGAGGACCCGACGGCGGCGCCGGAATCCGGCGGACTAGGCTTCCGCCTGGGCGGCCGCGGCGAGAGCGTCGTCGTCGAGGGTGTCGGCGGGCGCGCCGACAGCTTCAACACCCGGCTCGGAACGGCCGGTCTCACCACGACGCTCCGCCCCGGAGACTGGGCGCTCTGCCTGGGTCTGGACCGAGCGCTGAGCTACGACTTCCACCTGGGAGAGAACGATGAGCTGGCTGTGGAAGGCTCCCTCTGGCGCCTGGGCGCCGCCGTCTCCTACGGCGGCGATCTGCGCCTCGGCCTGGGCGCAGCGACCTTCTACGGCTCCCGCGTTTATACAGAACGCCCCCCCGGAGAGGAAGCCGTCGAACTCGATGACACCCTGACGGGCCGACGGGCAAGCGGCGGGGTGCGGTTGAGCGTCGACGACTGGCGCCTGGGTCTGACCATCCAATCGGCCGTTGAACTCCCCGTCGGTCCCGGCCTGCCCTGGGAACTGGAGCTCTGGACGGCTATCCCGCTGACCGGCTTCCGTGAGGAGCGCTACACCCTCACCCTTAGCTGCGGAGCCCGGCTCTGGCCCGCCGGGGCCGGCCTGAGCGACGCGCGGGGGACGGAGCTGGATCACCTGCTCGCCGACGGAATCCACGGCGGCGTCGGGGCCGACTGGACGTCGCAGGGGGGCTGGCGCATCCACCTCGGTGGACACTGGGGGACCTATCCGGTGCGGACCCTCGACGACGCGACGGCCCTGCTGGTTCAGCAGTACGCCGTCGGCCTGGACTTCGGCAGCGGACCGCGATGGTCGGCGACGGCTGCCTACGAGCTGATCGGCGGCCGCCCCGGCGACGGCTTCCGCAACCTGCGCCTGGACATCGAGCTCGGCCTGCGACTGGACTGGTAGGATACGGCGGGGAGCGGCAACTGGTTCTTGTTTATCGAGTTAAAGGCGCTTGTCGTTTCCCGACGCCCCCGGAACGACCCGGCCTTGCAACCCGCGTCGCGAGAGGTGTCGACTCGCGATGACCGTTATCTCATTAGATATCACACACGATTCCGGACCAACCAAAGGAAACTCGGAACAGCATGCATTCTCGAAACAGTGTCGCAACTCGGCCTTGACCGTTATCGCTGTAGCCCGGCACCTCAACACGCGGATACCTGCAAGTTTATAATTGTATGATTATATTATGTGGGATTATCACCTGTAAATAAACCTACGTCGAAAACGCAAAAGAGCGGCATTTAGAAAGGAAGTGCTGACAACTACCTCACGAATGGTTCCAGATCGACAAGCCAAAAAGGTCTTC
>WJMB01000091.1 GCA_014728185.1 Candidatus Coatesiibacteriota bacterium | reverse complement strand
GGGCGGCTCGGGCGGCGCCCTGGGCATCGGTGTCGGCGACCGGGTCTACATGCTCGAAAACAGCTACTACTCGGTGATCAGCCCCGAGGGCTGCGCGGCCATCCTCTGGCGCGACGGGGCCAAGGCCCAGCTCGCCGCCGAAGCGCTCAAGGTCTCCGGGTCGCACCTGGTCGAGCTGGGCGTGGTCGACCGCATCCTTCCCGAGCCCCTGGGCGGCGCCCACCACGGCATCGAGGAGACGGCCCAGATCATCAAGGAAACCCTGGTGACCTCCATCGGCGAGCTCGCGAAACTGCCGACTGACGAGCTGCTGGACCTCCGTTACAACAAATTCCGGGCGATGGGGGAGTTCACCACGACGGGCTGAGTCCACTTGTAGTGTCTTTTGCCGGTCATCAAGGAGCCGACGTGCCCCGCCGCTATCGGGAGGTGTATCTCTCGCCGCTCCAGGCCGCCCGGGGGGCGGCCGTCGAGCTGGAGACCCCGGCGGGCCGGGTGCTGGTCAACATCCCCAAGGGCGCCCGCAGCGGCCTGGTGATCCGGCTGCGCCGCGCAGGGCGAAAGCGGCTATTCGGCGGTCGGCGGCACATCTACGCGCGGCTCTGGGTGCTCAACAGCCTGCTCGAGCCGGAACCCCTGCGCAATGTCGACCCGCAGACCCGCGACGACGTCGACTTCGTGCTGGGCTATGTCCGCCGGGGTCTGCCCGCCCAAGCCTATAACGATCCCCTGGACGTCCGGCGGCTCTATGACGCCTATCTGGCCACCGGAGACCCCAACGCCGTTCAGGAGGCCCTGGCGGCGACCGTCGGCGAGGAGCCGGTGCCCGTCGAGTTCTCGGAATGGCTCGAACTGCCCGGCATCCTGCGGACGACCCACACCACCCCACGGCTGGGCGTCCCCGAGCATCCCGTTCCCCGGCGCATCTACGTCGCCGCGCCCCTCGCCGGCGATCCCCTGGCCGTCGGAGCGGTCATCGCCCACGAGAGCGCCCACGCCTTCCTCTTCCGCCGCGGCTACTACGACGCCCTGAACCCCCGTCCGCCGGAACCCGAGGGGCCGCGCAGTATCGACCGCCGTGACGAAGAGCTGACCGACCTGACCGTCTTCGCCCTGGGCTGGGGCGACCTGACGCTCAACGCCCTGCGCTACACCGATCGGGGTTGGTGGGCCCTGGGCTACCTGAACGCCGCGACGATCCGTCTGGCCGCACGACGCGCCCGGGACTTGATCGACTGACAACCAGAACCCGGCGGACGTTGACATAGCGGGCTGATTGGTTTTACTCCGCCTGACAGCCAAAGCGTTACCGGTGCGCCTCTGTTTTCAAAACCATCAGTAAACGGCGGACGGGAACATGGCCCACGGTTCCATACGAGCGTTGATCGGATGCTGATTGCCGTCTCCTCCCATCAGATCAGCTACTGAAGATGCTTTCAGCTCGCCCCTGGACTGCCCTCATGCGAATGCGACGCTCTCCGCCTTTCGCCCGGAAACCCGGCTGCCGAAAGGTTAACGCGGCGAGCTTGATCGTTATGGTGATGGACAGCTCCAGTAACGCGCTCCCCTTCGAAGCAGTCAGCCCCAGTAGGGTGCTTCGTGACCACCAAGATCACAGAACAATCCGCCAAAGGTCTCGACCAGTGAAACGATCCGCCTGCATCCTCGTTCTGCTCGGCGCGCTCTGCTTCACCGCGACCGCGGCCCTGCCCTACGGTATGAACGAGCCCCTCGACGCCCGGGAGTTCGTCTTCGGCTGCGCCGTCGGCGTCGTCCCCGGCCATCCCGGCTTCCTCCCCGGCGCCGGAGCGCTGAGGGCCGTTTACGACGATAACAGCCGCCTCGGCGCGGCGCTGTGGCTGCCCGAACTAGCCGCCGGGACCGTTGAGATGAACCACGAGCAGTTCAGCTACGTCTCCCCGGTCTCCGACAGTCTGCGCCTGGGCACCCTGGCGGTGGAGCTGCGCCGCACCGACACGGGCTCCCCGGACTTCTTCCGCGAGGTCGGCTTCTCTCTGGGGCTGGGCTGGTCGGTGGGCCTGGGGACCCGGGTGATACTACCCGAGGGACAGGCCGCCAGTGCCGAGGATCTCATCCAGCGAGCCCTGGATGATGATGAAGCGGGGGACGACGACGGCGAGATCGAGGAGTACATCGACGATTACGCCCCCAGCGCCGGGAATGATGACAGCGTTGAAGAAGGGGACGGAGGAGATATCGAGGAGTACGAGGAGAACCCGGAGGAGTGGATTTCCCAGCCCCCCGAGTACCGCCCGAGCTACTACCTGGGCCTGGACCTGCGTTACTTCAGCGTCGAGCGCCTACGCGACGACGCGGACATCGCCGATTCGGGCGACCAGGGCTTCGGCATCGACCTCTCCGTGGCCGTGCCCCTGATCTGGCGGCGCCTTTACCTGAGCTTCGGCCTGACCAACTTCATCCAGCCCAACATCGAGCTCGACGGCGTGCGTGAGCTGGCCCCACGGGAGCTGACCGGCTCCCTGGGGCTGACCTTCGACGAGGTCATCCTGGCCGTCGGGGCGCGGACGGACTTCGACGGCAACGTGGTCTTCAGCGGGGCCACCGAGGCGCTGCTCTTCGACGCACTGGCCCTGCGGGCGGCCTATCACGGTACCGCCCCCTACGGCGGTCTCTATACCGACGAGGTGCGCGCCGGGCTGGGCCTGCGGCTGGGGAGCTTCGAGTTCGATACGGCCGTCGGTCTGCCGCTGGAAGACGACGGCGGCCTGGATTCGCTCAGTGTCTCCCTCGGTTTGGTGTTGTAGGCGACGCGCGGCGGGTTCGGGGTACTCGTCCCATACCCTCCCATTAGATAAAAACCATGGCAACGTAATCTATCCTCGAACCGGGATGTGGTTGTAATCTGCTGATAATAAACGTGTAGTGGCAGAAGTACCTGTCACTAGACAGCCGTCCATAATCTGTGGTGACGAGGGATATGCTCTCGAGGATAATCTACGTTTCCAGCAGCCGGCGTTTAACACTCGGCCGATTGCTACTTGACTCGTAATTGCATCATTATCAAGCAATAAGGCTGCGCAATGCAGTATCGGGATCGAAGCGCGGCGCTCCAGGACGGCGTCTACCCGCTCGATGAGCACCTATCGAAGCGATCAGATCCCATGATGCCAACACCGCACGATGACAAAGGCCGGGTCGAAAGACCCGGCCTTGCCTCAGGCGCGGAGCGCCCGGCTTGCTACAGCAGCTCCTCGATCAGCGCCCGGAACTCCTCCTTTTCCCGGCTGCCGACGATGATCTGCTGGACGTTGCCGTCGGGGTCGACAACCCAGGTGGTCGGCACGGCGTCGGCCTGGTAGTAGACCATGGCGTCTTCCTCGAGCTGGGTGTAGAGCACCACCGGATAATCTATCTCCTGCTCCTCGATGAACGGCGCCAGGTCCTCCAGCGAGGCGAAGTCGTCTACGCTGACGCCGACGACGAGGAAGTCTTCCTCCATCTCGTCCATCAGCTCGAGGAAGGCCGGAATCTCGGCCCGGCAGGGCGGGCACCAGGTGGCGAAGACGTTGATGAAGATCACCTTGTCATCATCGAGCAGCTCTTCGAGCTCGAGCTCGCCGCCGCTGAAGGCCTCGGCGGTGAACAGAGCGGGCGGGACACCGTAGAAGTCGGCCATCCGGGTGTCCATGAAGGCGTTGTAGCGCTCCTCGACATCGAGGAAGATCGCCTCGACGCGCTCATCGCTCAGATTGTCCAGGTACTCGCTTAGCTCGGCGTCGCTGGTGCCGTAGGCCTCGTAGATCTCTTCCTCGGTCAGACCGGTGTAGGCGACGGTATAGAACTCGGTGATGATCTCGGCCACCAGCTCGTCGGTCAGGGCCAACGAGGCAACGGCGGAAAGCAGAAGCAGGGCGATGATCAGCGTTTTACGCATGGTTGCTCCCGGGTTGGGGTAAGGGTTAGCGGTCGTCGACCGCTTTTATATTAGCATACTATGATACGCTATTGCTACGTTGCGGCTCCCGACTGTGTTCCCCCGTCGCTCGGGTGAGCGAAGGAGTGGTCACGTCGTTTAGTTTGCTCAGTGTAGCAGCTCCGCGAGGTCATTCCCAGTCTCGCTGCGTCCTTTGTCGGCGATGCATCAACGGACGGGTTCGGTGCGTGCCCGGTTGCTATCCAGAAGAGAGCGGTTTTCCGCCTAAGGCAAGATAACGATGGGGATCGTACAGCCTGTTCAAACTGGATTACGAATGCATTATGCCGATAACACCTGTGCAACAGCAGATGCCAGTAACTTATCAACAGCTATCAAAGCTGCGGCGAGAAGGGGTATACTTACGTTGGAAAAAGCTCTAGTCCAGGAGCCTGCGTTTATCACCCAGTCGATTTTGACATCACACAAAACCCGGAGCGATAGCAACGGTCGGGTCCCGGGCGATCCCGGACCCGACCGTTTCACATTCTCCGCGCGGCCAGGGGACCGCTCATCCGTCGACGCCGGGTTAACCGGCCTCGGCGGCCAGCTCCACGGCGCGCTGGGCGACTTTCTCGATGGGCGTCTCGATGCCGAAGAAATCGATCTTCTCGAAGAGCTCGGGATGGGCGGCCTTCTCCTCTTCGAAGATGCGCACGCCCTCGCGCCACATGTTGCCGGTGAAGCGCAGGGCCATCGGCTTGCTCAGGCCGTGCTCCTTGAGGAAGATCACCACGCCCTTGGCGAAGTCGTCACAGCGCGAGACACCGCCGAAGCGGGCGCCGAAGATGGCCTTGACCTTGGGGTTCTCGTCGAGCAGGCCGAGCATCTTGGCCAGGCGCTCCGGGGTCG
>WJMB01000090.1 GCA_014728185.1 Candidatus Coatesiibacteriota bacterium | reverse complement strand
CTCCAGCTCGGCCTCGCGATCGGCGGCGATGCGCTCCCTTAGTCGATTGTACCATTTGGATACTGTTTTCGCGGACAGGCCGACAGCTCTCGCCGCGGCTGCCGCAGGAACGCTCAGCCAGAATAAGCGAGCTATCTCTTTTTGCTTTTCTTTAGATAGCTTTGTATATCTTGGCCGGTGGGTATATTTCTTACCGCAATTCTTGCATTTACATCTGCCATCGGCCAACTTATAGTGCGCCCTATGGTTACATTTTGGGCAACAAATGTGCCGGTCGTTTGTTTGGTTTTCTGCCACTTTTTGGCCCCCTTTTTTGTGACAGAATAACACAGCCCATCCCGTATGTTAACAGCATGTTACATACAGATGCCGGTCCGAATAAGGTATACGATCCCTAAGATAATTATCAGACAACAGGTGCCGGTTTGGTCCCGCATGGTGAGGAGTTAATCTGTAACGTTGCTTGCCCTAGTCTCGTATCAGCGTTCTCCTGGTTGGTCCGCTGACGTGGGTGTCGCCTAGGATTCTTGTGATGATCCAGCCCATTATTCTGCGCTTCCGGAGCACTTCGATGCTTGCTATAAGCATATGTGATCAAGGGATTATCACCTGAAGCTGAACCTAGGTCTAAAATGCAATAGAGCGGCATTTGGAACGGAAGTGCTGACAATCACCTCACGAAGGGCTCCAGCTCGATATGCAAATGTTTCGATATCAGCTAAAGTCGCAATTAAAAAAGGCGTTTAGTCTCATTCTACCTGGGATGCCCGGTATGCAGATCAGGAGTCGCGACTTCCCGACTCTCTGCGGATTCTTAGAAGCACCCTCATAGAGCAAGTCTGGTTTTTCCACCACCAGGCAACGCACAAACTGGGGCAATTTGCACAGCTACAAGCCACTACATATCAAGCTATTAGCGATATACACCTGTTCAAGCATGTGTGATAGTCCCGTGATCAAACAACTTACAAATACATTCCGGGATGACCGGCAACCTGCGGTATCGCCGCTCAGCGCACGAAGGCGATGTGTGCCTGTACACCCTCCAACCGCCTGAGGCATCATGTGAGACACCAGGGCTGAGGTAGGTGTTGACGTAGAGGCTCCCGATTACCGCCGTCCATCCTACTGCCAACAGGCGGCCGCGTCAACGCCCCCGCCCTTAGACCCGCCCCCGGCGTCGTGCTATAATCAACCAATCGCTCGATCCGCGTCCGCGACTCCCTCCGGGAATCACACATGCGACGACTACTCCCCGGCATCGTCATAACGGCCTTGCTCACGGCGGCCCCGTCGGGTGGCGGGTTAGACTATTCCTTGCGGACGACCGGCGAGCTCGTCGAGCTCATCGACGGCGCCACGCCGGAAGACGAGCTGCTCGAGGTCGTCGTCGAGCTGGTCCGCCGGGACGATCCAGCGGCGGCGGGTCCCTTGGCCGCCCACTACCTGGAGGCCGAGCGCCTGCTACCCGAGCTCCAGCGCGCCGTCTTCGCCCTGGGCGCCGCCGAGGCCCTGCCCGCGCTGGTCGAGGGCTGGAGCGATTATGATCAGCCGGCCTTCAACCGCCTGCTCGAGTTGGCCCGACGCGCAGATTCCCCCGAGGCCCACGAGCTTTTGCTGACGCTGCTAGCCGAGGGCGACGCCGACGAAAGGACCCGGGCCGCCTACCTCCTCGGCCGCCTGCGCTACGGCGCAGCCGCCGACGAGCTGCTGGTTGCGCTGGACGACGAGAGCCGCAAGGTCCGTCTAGCCGCCGCCGTGGCTCTGGGGTTGATCGGTGTCGGCGTCGAGGAGCTGCTGGAGTGCGCCGCCGGCATCGAGGCGGCCCGGGAGAGCGACGACGACCGGGCCGAAGAGTGCGCGGCTTGCTTGCGGGCAGCCCTGCGCATCGCCGACCCGCGCAGCGACGACGTCTTTATCGAGTTGCTCCGCGATCCGGAAACGGAGTTGATCGCCGAACTGCTCGAGCTGTTGCGCCTGCGCCGCCCCCCGGGCTGGGAAACGGCCCTGCTGGAGGCGGCCCGGGATTATCCCCCGGCGCTGCTGCGCGCCGCGGAGCTCGACGCCGCCGGGACCGCTGAGCGAGCGCTGGAGCTGCTGGAGGACGACGGCTTCCCCGCCGGTGTCTGCTTGCGCGTCCTCAGCCGACTGGGCGAGCCGCTGAACGGCGCTGACGCCGAACTCGCTACGGGTGTGATCCAAGACCTGCTCAACGGAGAGGACCCCGAGCGCGGTTACGCCCTCCAGGCCGCCCTGCTGCTGCCCCGGGAGACGGCGGAGGCCTTGATCCACGGAACCCTCGGTCTGGACGGAAACGCCGTTCCCGAGCTCAACCCCGGCGAGTTGAGGGTCTTGGGAAATCTTGGCGGAGAGACGGCCCGTTCCGTCCTCGTCGCCGTCGGCGAGGACGCCGAGCGTTCCGTCGACGCCCGCGCCGCCGCCGCCTTGGCTCTGCACGCTTCCCTCGAGGTAAGCGCGCCCACGCTGGGCGAACTGACCGCCGACGCGGCCACCCCCGTGGCCGCCGCGGCTTGCTGGGCCCTGCGCGGCGACGACGCCTCCCAGGGGCTCTTGCGGGACGTTTTCGAGGACAACGCGCGACCCTGGCCCGTGGGCCTGGCCGCCGCCGCCGCCCTGGCTCACGCCGGCGACGATGGCGCGGTGAAGCTGGTGCGCAGTGTTCTGGAAACCGGCGACAACGCCTTCGCCCTGACCATGCTGGGCTACCTGGAGCAATTGCCCCTGGAGCCCTATCTGGAATCCATGATCGCCTGCCTGGGCGGGCGATCGCTGACGGCGGGCACCGGCTATCCGGCCCGGGAGCTGTTGGCCCGCGCCGACGATCCCAACCTCGCCGAGGGAGTCGCCCGGGTCTGCCGCCGGGTCCTCGAGGCGAGCGAGGAGCCCGCGGCCCGCGACGACGCCCTCTGGGTCCTGGAGTCCCACCGCGACGCCCCGGCCCGGGCGGCACTCGAGGAGTACATCCAGCGTCCATGAGTCCCCGACCCGACAGAACCGCCCCCTGCGGCGAATGCGGACGCGGACTGAGCCGGGTCGGCCCCGGCGTGGCCTGTCCGACCTGCGGCGCCATCAACTACGTCTTCCCCACCGGCGAGGCACTGCTCCACCTGACCTCGAGCCTGGCCCCCCTGGACCCGGCCCAGCGCCTCGTCGAGCACCTGGGTGAGATGGGTCTGGGCTGCGAGGTGGAGACCGACCGCGCCCTCTACATCCCGGTGTACCTCTTCGTCCCGGAGCACGGCGATCCGATCTGGGAGTCGGCCTGGGACGACCTCGCCGCCCGCTTTCTGCGCCGGATCACTCTGGCCCCCTCGACGCTGACCACCTTCAAAGAGCCCGCCGACGGCTATGAGCTGGTCCGCCCCGGGGTGAGCCCGCGACGGGCCGGGAGCCGCCTCAAGCAGCGCGGACTGAGCAGTCGGGGTTACCGGCGCAGCGCCCTGGTCCACCTGCCTGCGCACCGCCTGCGCTACCGTCTCGCAGACCGTCGCCAGGTGGCCCTGGCCCTGGTGGATTCCATCTACACAGAGAACCCGCCCCGTCCCCTCGAGGAGTCCCTGCGCCGCCAAAGGCTCTTCTTCGGCGCGGCTACCGCCGGAGCGATCCTGCTGACCACGCTGCTCATCGGTGGCTGGGCGGGAGCGCTGCTGTCCCTGGCCGAGGGCCTGGGCGGAACGGTCCTGCTGGCCCGCCAGAGCCGACGCCCCTGACACCTCCCTGAGCCCGGGAACGGTCTCGTCACGCGCCAAGTGTCGACAAGCCCCGAAGCCGCCGCGCATCAAACCCCGCAGCCCCTTACCCCTTGACACTCCTCCATGGGCTGGTATACTCTAGCTTTCCGCGCGGGATGCCATCCCCCGCGGATGCTGCAAGGGGGCTTGCAAGGGGGGCTTGCAAGGGGGGCTTGCAAGGGGGGCTTGCAAGGGAGCTTGCAAGGGGGCTGTTGATTCGGGGGTTTAACGGGTAGGCAAACACCCGAGGGGGACAAACACCCGACCGAAGGGCCGCCGTTCACCCATTTACCCTTGGCTGTCCGGGCGCGAGGTGTCAAAGCCTCACAGAAACGTAAACGACCGGCCACCCACCACCCCTTGCCAATCCAAGGGTGCTCTGCTACAATTACTCACCCTTCTCCAAGCACTGTTGACGTGGGCCTATAGCTCAGTTGCGGTTAGAGCGCACGCCTGATAAGCGTGAGGTCACTGGTTCAACTCCAGTTAGGCCCACCACTTCCATATTACCTGTCCACCCCGGGAGGGCGACGGTGTCCGAAGTCAAGAAGGCTCCACCCTACAAGCTGCTGCTGATCATCTCCAGCGTCGTCGCGGCCGCCTCCATCCTGATGTCCATCGTCAGCGGCTGGCAGATCGGCTGGATCGCCCTGGCCATGCTGTCGGTCATCTTCTCGGGCATCATGGTCGGCAAGCTCCCGCGCAAGCACGAACGCAGCGCCCCCTCCCGCGTCCGGGTGATCATCGTCGGCGCCCTGGGCATCATCATCGTGGCCGTCGCCGTGGGCCTGCTGATGCCTGAGAGCTTCCTCTACACCAGCCTGTTCATCGCCGGCTGCGCGGTGATCGGCGTGCTGGTGATGCTGCTCAATTCCTGGGTGGCCAAGAGCGAATCGGCCTCCAACATCGGCGGCTGGGTAATGGCCGTGGTGATGGCCGGCGTGTTCATCTTCATCCTGATCGGCGGCGATCTGCTCCAGACCTCGATCAACCTCGAAATCGAGCGCAAGCTGGAGCCCAAAACCGTCGTCGTCGAGGGCGCCCAGGCTGAAGGCCAGGCCCTGGTCGCCGAGATCAAGTCCTTCCGTGACGAGCAGATCGTCCTGCGTCCCGGCGACACCGACGCCGCCGTAGCCGACGCCTCGGGCATCGAGGTCGGCCACGAGGTCATCATCGGCTCCATCGCCGACGCCGAGGGCAACGTCTACGAAAGCCCCAACGCCGAAGTCGTCACCGTCACCAGCGTCGACTCCGCCGCCAAGACCTTCACCTGGCGCAGCGAGGACGCCCTCCAGCACTACCATCTCTCCGGCGAATACATCATCAAGAGCCGGCCCAACATCATCGGCATCATCGGCGTGATCATCACCCTGATCGTGGTCATCGCCGGCAAGTTCCGCCTGCCCGAATGGCTCAAGAACGGCATCGGCTGGGTGCTGGCCTTCGGCTTCCTGGCTGCCTTCGTCTACCTGGCGATCATCCTCTTCGCCGAGGGCGGCACCGCGATGATTCTGGGCGCGGGCTGCGTGCTGGCCATCTTCATCGCCGTCTTCGCCTGGCTGCGCGACCGGGCGGCGGCCAAGAAGCTCAACGTCTAGGCCGACACCGCAATCATCCTTGTCTGAACCCCTTGTTATCAACCGCCCCTGACGGGGCGGTTTGTCATTGGTATCATGGAACTTGTTCGAACCAAATCAGGGCCGATATTGAAAGGTTCACCGAGCGGGCAATCGCTGTTTGGGTGCACCTGAAACGGATCCCGCTGCGTTTTCTTAATGCATGGTAATGATTCATGGGATCGTCAAGCGAAACTGAACCCTTGCTTGATGCTGCTGCAAGTGACTTGCTATAAATGTTTGCTGGCTGAAGGCTTCAACTCGATAAAGCATCAGGTCGCCCTCGAGGCATTGAAAAAGCAATAGGCTGCTGTTCCTGGAGCCTTGTCTGGTTGAGGCCGCCGGAACAATTAGCGGGATAGCCCATTTTTCCGGCAACACACGACCCCAAGCGCGGGAAAGCCTGGAGCCACACTAAAAGTGGCGGGATGCTAATCCCGCCCGTTTGCCGCAATACCAACAACTCTTTACCGGCCGACGACCACCCGGCGGCTGAGCGCCTCGCCTCGCGTCTTTAACCGTAGCAGATAGACGCCGGCGGCCTCGGCGGTGCAGTTCCAGCTTACGGCGTGGCGCCCGGCGGGCAGCTCGCCTTCGGACAGCACGGCCACCCGGCGCCCGGCCAGGTCGTAGACGCTCAGGCTGACGCGCTGGGTCTCGGGCAGCGTGAAGGCGATGCTGACGCTTCCCGACGACGGATTGGGATACGGTTCGTGGAGGGCGAGTTGATGTGCGGACTCCGGCACGACGACGGCCGCCGTGGGACCGAAGCGCTCGGTGCGACCGTCGCTATCCGTTGTTTCCAGCCAGTAGACGTAACTCCCGCCGGGCTCGACGCCGCGATCCAGCCAGCGGGTGGTCCCACCGGGCAGACTGCCCGAGACGGCGACGGGGTCGCTCTCGCCGCGCAGGACACGGACACCGGCGGGCAGGTCGCCGCTGACCGTCCAGCCCAGCAGGACGCCG
>WJMB01000089.1 GCA_014728185.1 Candidatus Coatesiibacteriota bacterium | reverse complement strand
GGAATCGACCGCGCCGGGCGCCCGGCCCCTCGCGCCTGCGCAAGAAACGTGCCAAAACCGGACCCGGGGCGGGGTTTTGCCGGATGGATTCCGCCGAGGTCTCGGCATGTTGGAGTTGGGTGATTCTTTTTGCCCGGGGTTAACCGTCTAAGCCTGACCCCGTTACTGTGTTGACATTCCGCGAGCCGGGGAGTAGTTGTCGGACGCTACATCGGCGAGGCCGTCAGCGTGGAGACGCCGGACCGGCAGCCGCTCAAGGTGGCCGAGGTTCCCTCGGCTTTCTTCTGGCGGGGCCGCCGCTACACGGTCAGGCGCCTGGTGCGCCAGTGGACGGCCTTCCGGCCCGATCCGCGCCGGGGTCGCGGTGGACGGCCCCTCTTCGCGATCCGGGGAGGCAAACGCAGCTCCTGGGGGGTGGGACGGACCTACTTTCGTCTGGAGACCGGGGACGGCGTCTACGATCTGTACTACGATCGCCGCCCGGAGCGGGACCGTCTGGGCGGTTGGTATCTCTGGCGCCGAGTCGATTAGCCACGGCTGGACTAGGCGCCGCGTAGTCTGCTACACTCATCATGTAAATCCTTGCAAGGAGTGACCTTGCCGCGCAAGCCCCTGGGAGAGCTGATCATCGAGCAGGGCCTGGCCTCCGCCGAGGAGGTCCGGCGGCTGATGCGCCGCGCCGAACAGACCGGCGGTCTGTTGGGCACGCTGGCGGTCAACGAGGGGTTGCTTTCCCGGCGCCAGTTGAAAAAGCTGCTGGCCGAGCAGGCTGATGTCGAGCCCGTTCCCGAGGGCTTCCGCTTCAATGTCGATCTGGCCGGGCTGCTGCCGGTGCGCCTGGCCAAGAAGTACGGCGTGGTGCCGTTGAAGAGCGACCGCCGCAAGCTGGCCGTGGGCACCGCCGAGCCGGAGAACGTGGCGATGCTCGACGAGCTGGCCTTTGCAACGGGGATGGAGATCAGGCCCTACCTGATGCTCGAGGGTGAGCTGGCCGACGCCCTGGACGAGGTCTACAGCGACGCCGTCCCCTCCCGGGACGTTCCGCCGCCGCCCCGAACCCAGACGCGGGAACGCTACGCCCCGCCACCCCGGCGCGCCTACGAGCCCGAGCCCGGAACTCCTCCTACCGCCGGAGCAGACAACGCCGCGGTCAGCCTCCTCGCCGAGGCCCTCGAGCTTGGGGCGCACAGCATCCACCTGCGGCTCAGCGAGGGTCGCCTCGAGATCCGTTTCCGCCTGGGCGGCAAGCTGGAGCCCGGCCCCGCCGCGCCGCCCCGGAGTTCGCGGACGCTGCTCAACCAGATCAAGGTGCTGGCCGGGATGTCCTCGGCGGAGCGCGGCGGTCCCCAGCAGGGCCACTTCCGGACCAATGTCGGCGGCAAGCCCATCGCCGTGGCCGCCCACTTCACTCCGACCCTGGGGGGCGAGCGGGCGCTGCTGCGCCTGGAGGCCCGTCAGGGTCAGGTCCCCGGCTACGAGGAGCTCGAGACCCCGGCGGAGCTGGTCCGCCTGCTCGACGAGGCCGGGGAGAGTCGACACGGTCTGGTCATCTTCACGGGGCCGCCGTTCTCGGGCAAGAAGGACCTGATCTACTCCCTGCTCGACCGGCTGGATCTGCGTCACCGGGCGGTGATCACCGTCGAGGGCCAGACCAGCTACGGTCTGACCGGCGTGGACACTTTGCGGCCCCTGGCCGAGGAGGGGCTGAGCTATCCCGGCGCCGTCGACGCCGCCCTGTTCCAGGACCCCGACGTGCTTTTCGTCGACGACCTGCCCACCGCCGAGGTAGCCCGTCGGGTGATCGGCGCAGCCTACGCCCGCACGCTTATCCTGCTGCGCCTGCCCAGCTCCGGGATCATCTCCGGGTTGCTGGCGTTGCGCCAGATGAGCGACGAGCCCTTCCTCTTCGCCAGCTCCCTGCTGCTGGCTGTCAGCCAGCGCCAACTCCGCCGCCTCTGCCCCCAGTGCAAGCGCCCCTACAGCCCCTCCAAGGCCGTGCTGCAGAGCCTGAAGATCTCCGCCACCCGGCCCTTCACCTTCTACGAGGCCCCGGGCTGCGCCGCCTGCGAGCACACCGGCTCCGGGGGCACCGTCAACATCTACGAGCAGCTCGAACCCAACGCCCAGATCCGCCAGCTCCTCGCCGGCGAGCTCTCCATCGAGGAGCTCTCCCGCGCCGCCCGGCGCACCGGCCTGCGCACCGCCCGCGAGGCCGCCCTCGATCTGGCCCTCAAGGGCGAGGTCTCCGTGGCCGAGATCCTGCGCCTTACCTGAGCCGCCCGTGGACGACCTTCCCGTCAGCCCCGACGACGAAACCACGCGACCCCTCGCCGACGAAAACGAAAGCGACGGGGGCGAGGGCTATGCCGTCCAACTGCGTCGCTACGCCGCGGAGTTCCGCCGCGGTTTTCTCTACGAGGTGTTGCGTTGGGGCAACGACAACCTGCTCCACGGCGGCACCTTCCAGCGCCTGGTCCGCCGGGCCTGCGCCGAGTTCGCCCGCGAGGGACCGGCCGGGGCCGACGGCGCCAGCCTGGTCTTCGAAGAGCTCTTCCGCAGCCAACGCCTCGACCGTCTGCTGGGGCCCATCGGCGGAGAAGATGAGACCATCCACCTGGACCCGGCTCGGCTGCTGGAGGCCTTCGGGGAGGCTCTGGTCGCCAACGACGTGGTCGATCCTCGCTACTACGGCCGCCGCCGTTCCGTTCGCCTGGTGGTGGCTTTCCTGCAGACCCTGGAGCGCGAGCTGACAGCCGACGGCTACCTGGCCGAGCGCTTCAACCTGGAGTTCGACCTGTTCCTCGGCGAGCGGCGGCTCCCCAAGGACCGCAAACCCCGACGTCGCTGAGGGAGCCCGGCGGCAGGGATCGTATATGTTGTTCGCACTTGGTTGTGATTGTATTCCGCTGATAATACATGCCTAACTGCAAAAGTGCCTGTCACTTATCAGCGGTTAACAAGTTGCGGTTATAATGTAGTATGCTCTGTAAATTAACCCAATTCTTTCAGTAGCTTAAATCTAACACCCAATCGAACTTCGGACTTATATACTTGACAACAGTAGGTAATCGTGCTATTCTTTCCCCAGACGATGGGAGGAAAGACCATGTACGAGACAACCGACATTCTGAGCTTTTTAAACAGCTTCGACACGGATGAAAAGTGCCGATCCTTCTTAGAGGAAATCCGCTGGCCGAACGGTCCGGTATGTCCCCATTGTGGACATAATAAAGCCTGGAAAACCAAGACCAAGACGCACCGTCCCGGCGTATACGTTTGTGGAAACTGTGATAAGCAGTTTACCGTAACTGTAGGGACAATCTTCGAGGGTACACATCTGCCACTTCCTAAGTGGTTTCTGGCGATTTACCTGATC
>WJMB01000088.1 GCA_014728185.1 Candidatus Coatesiibacteriota bacterium | reverse complement strand
TGTCCTGTATGAAGTGGATCGTGATAAAAAACTGCTGTTAGTACATGTGATGATCAGCCTGGTTTGGTCCGAACACATTCCCTGATGCTGTGTATTGTTTCCTAACTATAATAGGCACCGGTGGGCCGGTATTGTGACAGATCGAGTTGTTAATAAAACCGGTCTCGAAAGACCGGTTTTATTATCGTGCGGCTGATATCGCGCTTACATCGAGAAGCCCACCCCGGCCGCCGCCGAGAAGTAGGTGTCCAACTCGCCGGAGAAATCGACGATGCCCAGACCCAGCGCGAGGTCGAAACGGATGCCCATGATGTTGAACCCGCCGCCCAGGGTGAAGAGCGGCGTCTGCTCTTCATCGGCCAGGTTGTAACGAACCCCGCCTCCGGCCCAGAAACTGTCGCCGGGCATGGTCAGCCTTACTCCGGCGCTCAGGTCTTGCTGGGGACTGAAGACGCCCGCGGTCTCCTGCAGGTCGACATCCACGGCGACGCTGAGCAGGCCGGGCAGGATGTGGCCGGCCAATCCCAGCCGCCAGTGGGGCTCCAGGCGCTCCGGCGCGCCGACGACGGGCTCGTCCCAGTTGATGGCCCGGGGGATGACATCGCGACCCACCAGGCCAAGGTTGAAGAAGTCGGTCAGTTGGGCGTAGAGTCCAAGGTCCGCCGAGAAGGTGCTGCCCAGCACCGGCTGCACACCGATCAACCGCTCGGTTATCCACAGCGGTCCCGTGGTCCCCAGCTCGGCGTCGTCGGCGGTGAAGGTGGTCCGGTAGGCTTGGGTGATGATGTACTTGAGATTAACCCCGGCCGAGACGGCCCACTGGTCATCGTCGGAGCGCAGCAGGTAATCGGCGTAGGTCAGCACCAGATCCTGACGGGCGTCGTTGGCCAGCCGGGTCAGGGTGCGGTTGTCGTCCAGACCGACGTTGTTGCCCTCGATGTCGCCGACGAAACCCGAGGGGTCCGGGTAGGTCGGCCAGAGGGTCGTCAGTTGCTCGGCGTTCAAAATCTCTTCCTGGTAGAGCGCCAGAACGATGAAGGGGTCGTTGAGCAGGCCCGAGGGGACCAGGCGACCGGTGTCGGCGTCGGTCTCGAAGGAGACCTGGCCGTCGCCGGTGCCGATCCAGGACAGCGCAACCGGACCCAGCATCACCCCGCCGCCGTAGCTCAGGTATCCCGCCACCCCGGCCGAACCGTCCTCGTAGTCGGCCAGGTAATCGTGGGCCGCCTCGAGGGAATCGATGAAGGGCGCCAGATCGTCGGCGTCGATAATCTGGTCCGGGATGCTCGAATAGATATCGTCTTTCGCCGCGTAAAACCCGTCGACGGCCTCGGTGATCCGGTCGTCGGAAACGATGCCGAAGTTGGGCACCACGGCGAAATAATCCCGCGCCGCGGCCATCGCAGCCGGATTGTAGTAGACGCTGCTCTCGTCATCGGCCAGGGCCACATAGGCCCCGCCCAGGGCCATGGCGCGCGGCCCGTAAATGGGCAGCGCCAACCCCGGAACAGCCAACAGCAACATCAAGCAAAGAATCACACGCTCCCGCATCGTTTACCTCCCCGAATAAAGCACGGTCTTCGTCTCTGCACAATCACTAATATCATAATCCCGGCCGGGGACGATGTAAAGGGTTCCATCGTTTCGCCAGGTCACGCCGTTTCCGCCGGCGCAGGAGCTTGGCCGAGAATCCGCCGCCCGCTGAGCCGGTGCGTACCCGAGGAGCCGGAACTGGCACGGTTTTTGCATTTTCGTTACCTCCGCCGTGAATCCGCGGGGTCGGCTTTCGCAAAAACCGTGCCAGTTCCGGCTCCTCGGTGGATTGCCGGCGGATCGAACGTGGCGGGTACTCGGGAGTAACCCGAAAAAACCGGCCCTGAGGGGGCCGGTTGATGCATATCGCGATTGCTCGGGGTTTTCTGGTGTTAGAGGACGAAGCCCACGGCCACCGAGCCGCCGAGGTGGTTGTTGTTCTCGCCGCTGGAGAAGGTGTTGGTCATCACGCCAAGGTCGAAGTGAAAGATCTCGCCGACGTGAAGGCCGAAGCCGAAGCAAGCCAGGAAGTTGGCGTCGGCCTGATCTTCGATGACCGAGTTGTAGTTGGTGTTGATTCCGGCGCGAACGGAGAAGATTTCGGCCAGGTTCCACTCGACGCCGAAGGAGAGGTCGCGGACGCGGTCGACGGTGATTTCCCGGGTCTCCCCGGCGTTTGGGTCGTAGACGGTGACGGTGTAGTCGGTCTCCAGGGCGTCGAGGTCCAGGGCGATGTTGAAGCCGCTGAAGGGCTCGAAGGAAACGCCGATGCGTACCTGGGGATCGAGCTGGGTGGCCGGGGAGTCGTCGTCCCAGGCGATCTCGAGGGGGATGATGTTGCGGCCCATGACGCCGAAGTGGAAGAAGTCGCCGACGAAGCCCTGGACGCCCAGGTCCATCGAGAAGCCGTAGCCGGTGGCGGAGGCGCCGACGTTGAGGATGTTCTCGAAGAGCCAATTGGGGCCGGTGGTCAGGGCCTCTTCGACGTTGAAGGGGATCTGGTTGTCGTAGCGCTGGCCGTAGATGAACTTGGCGCTGGCGCCGATGGCGATGAAGTTGTCGCGCTTGAGTTCGAAGCTGTGAGCGTAGGTGACGGCGAGGTCGTGCTGGGCGAAGCCGGTGGCGTTGACCACGGAGCCGTTGTCGTCTTCGAGGCCGATGCCGTCGCCCTCGATGGTCCGCCAGCCCTGGGAGGCCAGACGGTTGTACTCGGCGGTGGTCAGCAGTCCGGCGCCGTAGAGGGCGGTGATCTCGGCGAAGGAGTCCAGGTAGGTCGTCGAGATCAGTCGGGCGGTGTAGGTGTCGACCCAGGGACCGATCTCCAGCTTGGTCATGTCGACCCAGCTCACCGCGACGGGACCGATCTGGGCGGCGAAGCCGGCGTGCATGTTGCCGATGACGCCGACGCCGGGTTCGTTGAAGTCTTCGAGGGCGCCCTGGAAGTCCTCGATGTAGTTCTGGATTTCCGTGGGGTCCATCGGCAGGTCGTCGGCGCCGTCGTAGTAGCTGCGGAAGCGGTTCATCTGTTCGGTGATGCCGTCCTTGACACCGAAGCCCCAGACGGGGTCCGCGCCGAAGATGATGTCACGGCGGCCGAAGGCGGCCGGGTTCCAGTAGGCGCAGGTGCCGTCCTCGACCAGGGCCACCTGGGCGCCGCCCATGGCCATGGCCCGTGGACCGAAGAGCTCGGTGGCGCCGGCCAGACCGGCGGCGAGCAAGAGGATCAGGACGATTCGCGTTGACAGTCCTCGCATCGGACCTCCTTGACATCAGCCTTGATATCGGCGGGGATGGTTTCTCGCGCCGTGGGAGCGGCGCTTTCGGCAAGCTGGTAAGGGCTCACGAAATGTGGCTTCGGGAACTGTATTCGACTTATACCATAGCGGTAAACATCCTTTCTTGCAAGCCTGTAAGCCGCAAGTCGGATGGGGAAAGTCGGATATCAACGCGTCGTTTTCGGATAGTTTGCGAAGAACGGATACGGATGGGGTTTCGGCTTGAGGAAGGAGCCGGACGGTCGACTGGGGGATTACCGGCGGTTGGAAAGCCTATCGTTTTCGGTAGTCACATTCGGTTGCTGGAGTGAATGAGTTGGGCTCGATACTCAACGGTGCCGATAGAGGGGCTCAGACAGCTCGAATCGAACGAACCAAATCCGGCTGGATCGGGTTTACCCCACTGAGCTGTGGGGTGCCCATCTCCGCGACGGATAATGTTTCACGGCCGGGCTGCTGGATGGGAATCCAGGATGAATCGGCAACTCACCGACTGTCCGGATCCAAACGGGGTTCAACAGCCGATCGGCTCCTCTTGAGCCGGCCTTGGTTCAGGTTGGAACGAGAACGATGCTCGGTTCTGGTCAAAGATCCGTCGCACACTCCTCTGAGAAACCGTCCCGTTTGTCGTCAGCGGCCGGTTTCGGCTACGTCGGGGCTGGGCTCGGGTTCATCACCCATGTCCGGCGTTTCTTCGTCGCCGTTGAGATCGATGTAGCGGTGGATCTCGCTGGGAAGGTCGCGGCGCAGTCGGGCGAGGATCTCATCGGGGTGGCGCAGGTTGATCAGCTCCTCGGCGACCATCGCGGCGCGGCGGAAGTCGATTGCCCGGATGGTCGCCTTGACCAGGGGAACGTTGACCGGACTGACCGAGAGCTCGTCGATGCCCAGGCCGACCAGAAAGGGCACGGCGATGGGGTTGGCGGCCATCTCGCCGCACATCCCCACCCAGATTCCGGCGTTGTGCCCGGCGTCGACGATGTTCTTCAACAGGCGCAGCACTGCGGGGTGGAAGGGTTGGTAGAGGTAGGCCAGGGAGGGGTTGGAGCGGTCCACGGCCAGGGTGTACTGGATCAGGTCGTTGGTGCCGATGGAGAAGAAGTCGACCTCGCGGGCGAACTGGTCGGCCAGGATCGCCGCCGAGGGCACCTCGATCATGATACCGACCTCGATGTCCGGATCGTAGGGCAGCCGTTGTTCGTCGAGGTCCTCCATGCACTCGGCCAGGATGGTTTTGGCCTGACGCAGCTCCTCCAGGGAGCTGATCATGGGGAACATCAGATGGACGTTTCCCGTGGCCGAAGCGCGCAGCACCGCCCGCAGTTGGGTGCGGAAGGTGTCGGGCCGACTCAGCGAGAAGCGTACCGCCCGGCAGCCCAGGTAGGGGTTGATCTCGACGGGGACGTCGGGGTGGGAGAGGAACTTGTCGCCGCCGATGTCCACGGTGCGGATGACCACGGGCTGCGGGGCCAGTTGGCGGGCGACCACGGTGTAGGCTTCGAACTGCTCCTCCTCGCCGGGCAGATCGTCGCGGTTGAGGAAGAGGAACTCGGTGCGGTAGAGCCCCACGCCGTCGGCGCCGTGGGTGGAGACGGCGTCGACCTCGGAGAGCAGCTCGATGTTGGCGGCCAGCTCGATGCGGAAGCCGTCCCGGGTCTCGGCGGGTTCGTCGCGCAGCTCGCGCAGGGATTGGAGCTGGGCCAACTCCTCGCTCTGCACACGGCGGTAGCGCTCGAGGAGCTCCTTGGACGGGTTGAGGACGGCGATACCCTTGCGGCCGTCCAGGATCAGCATATCGCCGTTCTCGGCCCGGCGGTAGAGGTTGCCCAGGCCGACCACGGCGGGGATCTCTAGAGCTCGGGAGATTATCGCGGTGTGGCTGGTGGCGCCGCCGACATCGGTGGCCAGCCCCAGAACCTTGGACGGATCGATCTGGGCCGCCGCCGAGGGCGGCAGGTCGTGGGCCACGATGACCGACTGGCGCTCCAGCCGGGTGACCGCTGATTCGCGCTTGCCCAACAGGATGCGCATCAGACGGTCGCCCAGGTCGTGGACGTCGGCCACCCGGTCGCGCAGGTACTCGTCGTCGATGTTGTTGAAGGTCTCGATGAAGTGATCGACAACCTGGCTCACGGCGTACTCGGCGGTGCAGTGCTTCTCGCGGATGCCGCTCTCGACGCTCTTGACCAGGGACTCGTCGCTGAACATCATCTGTTGGGATTCCAGGATGCCCAGCCGGGTCTCGGCGCCCTGGTCGCGCAGGCGCTCGATGATGCTCTCGATCTGCGCCCGGGCGGTCGCCAGGGCCTCGCGGAAACGGGCGATCTCGCGCTCGGGGTCGTCGACCTCGTCGCGGCCCACGCCCAGGACCTCCAGGCGCGGCTTGAAGACGGGACCGATGGCCACGCCCTTAGAAACCGCCACTCCGTGGAAGAACATCATCTAAATCGAGCTCCGAAAACGTAGTCGCTACAGGCTGGGCCTACATCACAGCAAGCGGGATCCACATCGACTTGATCAAAACCGCCGAGAGATCGTATACCCTGTTCGGACCGGGTTGTGAATGTAATCTGCTGAAAAACGCGTGTAATAGTAGATGTGCCTATCACTTATCAGCTGGAAAAAAGTGGCGGCTACAGGGGGCTGCACGGTGGACAACCTATCCTACCTATTAGCTTGCAATTAGCGCTCGTTCGGTTGCTGCCCGACTCATAACTGCATCATTATCAGGCAATAAGGTTGCGTTTGCTTATATTGGGATTAATATCTGACGCACCCGATCAGCGAATGCCTGCCCATTGAACCTTTCTTAAACGGCCCTGATTTGGTCCGGGCAAGTTCCATGATGTCAACCGCTTGTCAAAATCGCTTGTGGAAAGAGTCTACCCAAAACGCATCAGGAAGACATCAAGCAGAAGAGACTGTTACCGCGCCGCACGGGTTCACCCCGTTAACTATCCGCCTGGATATCATCGAGCGCGTTCGGATCGACTCAGGCTGCTATTGAGCTATTCACCGAGCCGGTATTCGCCACTCTGCGCGCCCGACCCCGTCCCTGCTTGCACACGCGCGGCTTTTTTGATTGTTATTTATGCACTTATGGGCCGCATGGAAAAGCAATGGAACATCACACCAAACTGAACCAATCTGATAGCCGCAGAGAGCTGCCATAAGTGATTGGTTCTTGAGGTTGGTTTTGCCGACAGCGTCAAGTCGAAAAAGCGTCTGGCGGGTTCGAGGGTTAAACCAAGCAATTGACTGCTTTTGCGTATCAGCACTCACGGATTGCCCGTAACTAGCCGGATGCAGTTCAAGGCGTAGCTGGTAACGAGCCCTGGAGCGGAGTATGGCGGGCCAAACCCGATCACGAGCGGCTGTCAGCCGTCTTGATGATATGCGCGGGTTATGTCGGCTCTGAGCCGCTGGTTCGGAAAAGCAAGCTCCGGTAAGTAAAAAACCCCGCGGCTCGGCGCGGGGATCGCGAAGCGCCGCTATGCCTTTTGCTTGCGTTTTTCCTTCTCGAGGAAACGCTTCTCGGCCAACAGCTTGAGGCTGCGCAGGGCCTTTTCGGCGTCGTGGCCGACCGCGCGGACCATCAGCGCCGTGCCCGGGCCGGCGCCCAGGGCCATGACGCCCATGACGCTCTTGGCGTTGACCTCGCCGGACTTGCCGTCGTTTCGCGAGACGTAGATGTCGCTGTCGAACTTCTGGGCGACCCGGACGAAGAGGGCGGCGGGCCGGGCGTGGAGCCCGAGCTTGTTGTTGACGATGATCTCTATTTGGGGCATGACTCCGCTGGTTTCCTTCTAGAGGGTTGCAGCCGGATCCCGTTTAACCGAGATTCAGTCGACTCAGTCCACGCGGCCCGTACATTAACCACGGCATTATAACACCGCCCGGCGAGTACGGTCAACGCGCCAGGGTAGCTCGGCGATGCTCGGCTCGCTCGACGGGTCGATCGGTGTGTATTGATTCCAAGGGGAGCGTGATGTGTGACGCGAATTAGCCCGCTAAGCCGTCGATCCGGTCAGATCCGTCCTTTGTCGGTATCGGTGCTGGTTGTTGTTTCGGTTTTCATCAGTTGTTTGAAGCAGTAATAACGGACCCACAACAGTCGGCGACGGTGTCTCGCCGAGGCGACCCGTCAGCTTCATACCCCGTCCCATCAAAATGCCCGCCGTCTCCCGGCCTCCACCTCTTGACCGCTTACATCTATTAGTCTATATTGTAAACGTACAATCGGGGCTCCAAAACAGATAGAACTAATCAACCATGCTTGCGGCGTCCTTGCAGCGGTTCGCCCTCACAGTGGATGTGGAAGCCCTGACTGCCTTGAACGAAACATTAATTAAACTCATCGAATCCCACGGGGTATGGCTTGAAGAACCGGCGCGATAGGCACGGCAGGCAACCGAAAGCGACCCGGAGCGCGCTCTGCGCGTTGATCCCGGCCCTGGTTCTGCTCGCCTTCACACCGGTTTTC
>WJMB01000087.1 GCA_014728185.1 Candidatus Coatesiibacteriota bacterium | reverse complement strand
GTCGACGTCACGGTGATCTGCGACGACATGGCGGCCACGGTGATGCGCCGGGGGATGGTCGACTGTGTGGTGACCGGGGCGGACCGCATCGCCGCCAACGGCGACGCCGCCAACAAGATCGGCACCTACGGCCTGGCCATCCTGGCCAAGGAGCACGGCCTGCCCTTCTACATCGCCGCGCCGCTGTCGACCTTCGATTTCGAGCTGCCCGACGGCTCGGGCATTCCCATCGAGGAGAGGAACCCCGAGGAGGTACGCCGCTACCGCGGCGTCCCCAGCGCGCCGGAAGGGGTCAAGGTCTATAACCCGGCCTTCGACGTCACCCCCCACGCCTACATCAACGCGCTGGTTACCGAGCACGGGGTGATCCGCCCGCCCTTCGAGCGCAATCTGGCCGAGTTGCGCCGGAGCCTGGCCTGAACACAACCGCCGTAGTCTCACTAACTAAGATACCAAAACCGGACCCGGGGTTTCGTGGGTCCGGTTTTCCGTTTCGGGCTGGAGTCCTCGCTCAGGCCGGCGGCGCTTCCGCCGTTGATTCCACGGTGTCGCTGCCGGGCGGGGTGGTTCCGTCGTTTTGTGGTGTGGAGTCCATGCCTTCGTCTATACCTTGGTCCATGGAGCGCAGGACCCTCTCAATGGTCTCGCGGGTTTCCGGCGGTAGCAGCTCGCGGTTGGTCTCGTCCACAAAGTAGCCCAGGCCGTCTTCGCCTCCGGGGGGGATGCGCACCAGACCGGGCGTGAAAGAGCCGTTCAGTGCGGCGTCCAGGGATTCGCCCACGGCTTCCGAGACGTCGCGCATCATGCTGGTGAGCACGTGGCCCTTCTCGAGCCAGTTCTGGTTCAGGTCGCTGCCGATGATGAAGGCGTCGCGCTCGGCGGCGACGGTGGCCAGGGTCTCGATGTCGCGGCCGCAGTAGGCGAAGATAACCTCGACGCCGCGTTCGTACTGCCGCTCTGCCAGCTCCCTGGCCCGCTGGGGATCACCGGCGGCGGGGTCCGCGCTGTTGATAAAATCGATGTGGAAGACGACCTCGGGGTTGACCAACCGGGCGCCCTGCTGGAAGCCGGAGAGGACGCGACGGGCGTCGCGGTCGTCGAAGCCGCCGATGAAGCCCAGTTGACCACCGCGGGCCTCGAGGGCGGCCACGGCACCGACGGCGGCGGCCGCGCGGCCGCTCTGGAAGGAGAGGGCGCGGACGTTGGGCGCCTCGAGCTCGCCTCCGACGAGGATGAAATCGACCTCGGGGTAATCGGTGACCACGGGCTCCAGGTAGGCCGGATCGCCGGCGAAGAGCACGACGTCGTGCTCGTCGGAGGCCAACTCGCGGGTGAAGCTCTCCATCTCGTCGATGTCGCGGGGTTCCCGCCATTCGTAAACGAGGCGTTGCTCGGCCGCCAGACCGGTAACAGCGAACTTGACGGCCTCGTTGAACGATTTGTCGGCGCTGCCGGACAAACCGTATACCACCCCAACGCTGAGCCGATCCTCAACGCCGGCGTTCTCGTCGCAGGAGGTCAGCAACAGCAACAGGCCGATTAACGTCCAAAACACCCGCTTCATCAACACTCCTCGCTGATAGATGGCAGTTGGGCCAAATCCGTCAAGCGCTCGAGATAACGCTCGGTGGCTCCGGATCGCCCCTCGCAGTATGCCCGCGCAGCGTCGCCACGTTCCTGACGATATTCACGATCGTTTAGCAGTTTCTCGAGGGTGGAGGCCAGCTCCGTCGCATCCCTGACACGCTGCGCAACGCCGTGGTTGGCCAGTTCGCGGGCCTCGATGGAGTTGCTGATCCGCGGACCGTAAACCAGGGCGGCGCCGAAGGCCGCCGGTTCGAGAACGTTGTGCAGTCCCTTGTCGTGGAAGCCGCCGCCGATATAAGCGACGTCGGCCAGGGCGTAGAGCTCGAAGAGCTGGCCAACGGTATCGACGAGGACGAAGCAGCCGGGTTCGGAGGCGTCGTTGAGACTCGTCAGGCGGCGCGGTTCGGGCAGGTCCAGCTTCGCGGCGGCGGACTCGAGGGCGGCCAGGTGGGCCTCGTCGACGTGGTGGGGGGCCAGAACCACCCCCAGGCCGGCGAGCATGTCGAACAGCTCCGCCAGGATGGGCAGCAGGCGTTCCTCGTCGGGAGGATGGGTGCTGCCGCAGACCAGGACCGGTCCGGTGAGGCTCAGCTCGAGACCGGGATTTGCGGTGACGTCGCGCCGGCCGATCACGGCGTCGAACTTGGTGTCGCCGGCCACCTCGACGCCGGGTCCCCGGGGGACCAGGGGGCTCAGGCTGGCGGCGTCAATTGCGGAAACGGCGCCCAGATAATCCAGCGCCCCGTAGACCGCGCGGTAGAATCCGCGCAGCAGGGGTTGGGCCGTGCTGGAGCCCCGGTGTCCCGCCGCCGAGACCAGGGCCGTCGGCACGCCGCGTTCCCGGCAGGCCCAGACCAGGGCCGGCCAGAGGTCGAACTTGACCGTGACGAAGAGATCGGGCTCGATGATCTCCAGCAGGCGTCGGGCGTTGCGCTTGCCGTCCAGGGGCAGCGGGAAGGCGTGATCGGCCAGACCCCGCCAGCGGCCGTGGCGCAGGGGCGTCTCGGAAAAGAAGCTGACCAACAGGATCACCGCGTCTCCGCGAAGGCGGCGCAGCTCTTCCAAGAGGGGCCGGCACTGCTCGTACTCGCCCAGGGAGGCGCAGTGGAACCACAGTCGGGGGCGGTCGTCGTCCCAGTATTCCGCGACACTCTCGAGTTCAACCCGCCAGCCGCGCCGGACCCGCAGACCCGAGCGGACCGTCGGTGAGAAGAGCGCTCCCGCCCAAGCGATCAGACGCATCAGGGGAGCGAAGATCAACTCGTATAGGTGTCTCCAGAACTCCCGCATGGACTCGTCTGCTCGAGGGATGTCGATGGCTTTTCGTCGCCCGATGGATTATAAACCTCAGCCCGGAAGAGGTAAAGGCGCCCCGGAGGCAATCGTCGTCTGTCCAATCTGACCGAACAAAATAGGGAGGAACCGTATACCCTCTTCGGACCGAGTTGTGATTGTATTGCGCTGATAATGCTCATATAGCAACAGTTGCGCCTGTCAGTAAACAGCATTAAAAAAGTGGCGGCTGCAAGAGGTGTGCGCGGAGGATGACCTGCACTGCCAATTTGCTTGTAGTTAACGAACATTCGATTACTACTCTTTTCCTAAATGCTTAATTATCATGCACTAATAATTCGCATGCTCGTATCGGGGGCAATGTCGGACGTACCCAATCAGCGACTGCCTGCTCGATGAACCTTTCAATATCGGCCCTGATTTGGTCCGAAAACACTGCTTGATGCCAAGGGGTTAACACTCGCATTTGTAGTGAGTCCACTTCTAACATCCCTTGAAGCAATACTTCCTAGCTCAAAGTATTTCGTCACATCCCGCCAGTTGAAATGCGACATTATCTTCTACCTGTGCTTCGTGCTGTAATCAGCCGGAAAGGTTGAGATCCCGCTGGTTGTCCCGGCAGCTTCGACAAGATGAAGCATTTGCTTAAAAAGCCTACTGCCTGGTTAAACTCCCGGATCAACCGAGCACTTTGTCGGGTTGACCCCATCAGCCAGACAAGCATCAAGAACTACTCACTCGAGCAGCTCTCAGCGGTTATTCATAGTGGTCCAGTTTGGTGTGATGATCCATAGATCAATCCAGCGTCGACTGGTATCATCTTGATAAAAACGTCGCCTCAAACTGCCACACGCCTACGCAGAACAACGCTACTCGATGAAACGTCGACGTTTATCCACAATGGCGCCGCCGACGGGATAGCTTGTCCACAGGGACGGGGTGTGTTATCATAAAAGACTGTCACTGCTGATGTTAACAACTTGTTAATAACCGCTCCCACTTGGTGGAGAACTCCCTTCAACCTATGCCGTTGGCGGTTTGTCTGCTTCGTAAATGCTTGCTCTCAACGGTATGCGCCTGTTGATAACCTCTGTCGGACCAGAAAACCCTCCCCATTCAAACCTTCACCGTGCAATCTTCCCGCAGCGGCAGCGCAATTCCGACCGCCGGCCTCCCCGTTACCCGGAAGCCGTAGCGAGCGCAGTGGTAAATGCGGGGGACAACACATATCCACACCACAATAACATGGAATCGCTAACCAAGCTCTGGGGCGAGGTATCCGATTACCTCAAGCAGCGTATCGACCCCTACCATTACAAATCCTATATCGCACCGATCCGACCGCGCTCGGTCCTCGACGGACGCCTGCTGCTCGAGGTGCCCAACGAGCGCTTTGTTGATTGGCTGGGGGATACCTATCTGGACACCATCGGCGCCCTGGTGCGCTCGACCTCTGGTTTGCCCCTCGAGGTCCAGCTCATCTCGCGCTCCAACGGCAACGGCGATCATGACAAGCCGCCGCCGACGCCCAACCCCTACAACGGCAAGTACACCTTCGAGAGCTTCGTCGTCGGGCGCGGCAATTCGACGGCCTACGCCGCCAGCCAGGCCGTCGTCGAACACCCGGGACAAGTCTACAATCCCCTGTTCATCTACTCCGGAGTGGGGCTGGGCAAGACCCACCTGCTCCACGCCATCGGTAACTCGGCCCACGAGGAGCGGCCCGAGCTGCGCACAGCCTACGTCACCAGCGAGGAGTTCACCAACGAGTTCATCCAGGCCATCCGCTACGACCGCTCCGTCGAGCTGCGCAACAAGTATCGCAGCCTGGACATCCTGCTCATCGACGACCTACAGTTCCTCGCCGACAAGGAAGCCACCCTCGAAGAGCTCTTCCACACCTTCAACACCCTCTACAACAACAACAAGCAGATCGTTTTCACCTCGGACCGCCCGCCCAACGAGATCAAGCTAGACAAGCGCCTGGTCACCCGCTTCGAATGGGGCCTGGTCATCGACATCCAGCCCCCGGACATCGAGACCCGCATCGCCATCATCTCATCCAAAGCCGAGAACGAGGGTGTCAAGCTGCCCGAGGACGTCATCGAGCTCATCGCCCAACGAGTGCGCACCAACATCCGCACCATCGAGGGCGCCATCCTGCGCCTGTCCGCCTTCAGCGCCATCTCCGAGCAGCCCATCACCACCAAGATGGCCCGCGAGGTCCTGGGCAACATCCTGGGCCGCGAGACCCCCCAGGTGAGCATCGGCCAGATCCAGAAACTGGTCTGCGAACACTTCGAGCTGCCCCTGCGCGATCTGCTCTCCAAATCCCGCAACGCCTCGATCGTCTTTCCCCGCCAGGTGGCGATGTACCTCTCGCGCAACCTGACCAACGCCAAGCTCAACGAAATAGGTCTGCAGTTCGGCGGACGCGACCACTCCACCGTCATCCACAGCTACAACAAGATCCGCGACCTCGTCGAGCGCGACCCCGAAATGGCCGCCCTCGTCGGCAAGCTGGAACGGCGAGCCTCCCTGGGCGGCGAGTAGACCACCCGCCGGCGACCTCCGCCGCGCCGATCGGCTAACAACCCCCCACTCAACCAAGCCCGGCGCGGGGAGTTGGCACGTTTCTTGCGGAAGGGCGGGGCCACCGTCGAACCGGCGTTCGACTGCGCAAGAAACGTGCC
>WJMB01000086.1 GCA_014728185.1 Candidatus Coatesiibacteriota bacterium | reverse complement strand
TTATAATTGTATGATTATATTATGTGGGATTATCACCTGTAAATAAACCTACGTCGAAAACGCAAAAGAGCGGCATTTAGAAAGGAAGTGCTGACAACTACCTCACG
Source organism: Candidatus Coatesiibacteriota bacterium (assembly GCA_014728185.1). GTDB lineage: Bacteria > RBG-13-66-14 > RBG-13-66-14 > RBG-13-66-14 > RBG-13-66-14 > WJMB01. The sequence continues at coordinate 3,218 of WJMB01000086.1, read as the reverse complement.
AATGGTTCCAGATCGACAAGCCAAAAAGGTCTTCATGTCTGATAAGATCACTAGTATAAAGCAGATAGCTTCCTCAAACGCTGAAGCCCGGGATGCAAGTCAGGAGTCGCGACTACCAATCTCTCAGTGTTCTATAAGAAGTGTCCATTTGGAGTACATCCGGTTTTCCGCCACCAGGCAACGCATGGACAGTGACACCCAGCACAGCTACAAGACACATAATAACAAGCTATTAGCGATACATGCCTGTTTTTTTAAACGTGTGATAATCCCTTATGCTTAAACACTAGCCGGCTTTGGCGGAGCTTTATCATAAAGGCGTTACTCCAACAGTCCCGAGTCGACCAGCCGGACGGCCCGTTTGTATGCTGTCAACGGAATCGCCACAAGCAGCACCTGCCACGTGCACTCTAGCAGCCACTGACCGCCCATATTTGAATGCTACTCGGAAATGCCGCGGCCCACTTCCGATAAGTGATCCGTGATAGCTACAAACAAAGAAACAGGCGCCGGAGCGCCTGTTTCATAATCTAGGCATCGTAGGAGACTAGATCTTGCCGCAGGCCTCCTGCCAGTTCTCGCCGTTGCTGGTGTAGAGGGTGCCGTCGGCGCCGATGACGTAGACGATGTAGTCATCGAGGGCCGGATCGTAGAAGGCGGTGAGGTCCAGGGGAGCCTTGGCCGGACAGCCACCGAGGATCTCGACCCAACCGTCGGGGTTGGCGCTGCTGATCGTTCCGGCGGCGTCCAGGCCCAGAATGGCGTAGTCGTTGATGTCCGAATCGTAGAAGGCGGCCAGTCGCAAGGGGGCCTTGCCCGAGAGGGGAACCTCCAGGTCGGTCCACTCAACGGCGCCGGACTGGTAGAACCTGCCCTGGGAATCAAGCGCGTAGACCAGCCAGTTGTCGGCCGCGGGATCGTAGAAGGCCGAGAGATCGAAGGGGGCCTTGCCCGGGCAGGGGCTGCCGTCCTTCTCCCAACCGTCCGGGGTCACGTACCAGAGCTGACCGGCGGCGTCCAGGGCGTAAATCAGGTAATCGTCCAGGGCGCTGTCGTAGAACCCGCTGAGCCGGAAGGGGGCCTTGCCCGGTAGGGAGGGCAGCTCGTAGGGGATCCACTCCTCGGCGCCGGAGACGAAAAGATCACCAGCGGAATCGAGGGCGAAGACCAGCCAATCGTCGGCGGCGGGATCGTAGAAGGCCGTGAGGTCGAAGGGGGCCTTGCCGGGGCAGGGCTTGCCGTCGGCCTCCCAGGCGCCCTGGATGCTCCACCAGAGCTGGCCGTCATCGCCGAGGGCGTAGATCAGGTAGTCGTCCATGGCGTTGTCGTAGAAGGCGGACAGGGCGTAGCCCTTACCACCGCCGCCCAGGGCGGTGTTGGGGGCCGGTTGGCCTTCGTCTTCCTCGGCCGTCGTGCTGACGCCTTCGGGCGGGCCGTCGGAGGCGACATCCTCGTCGACCTCTTCACCCTCGTCCTCGCAGCCGACCACTAAGCCCAGGCTCAACACCAGGGTCAGGATCAACAGCCACGTCGGGAACCTCTTCATCAACTTCCTCCTTAGCTTGAGGTATGGGAACCGCAATGTAACAACAGTATAGCCGGGGCGCCGTGAAATCACAAACCCCGGGGCATCGGATAATTATGGATGACTGTGGATGACCACCGACTCAGCGCCGCCACTCCACGGGCAACGGCTTTTCCATTCCCGTCACGAACCAGACTCCGCTCCAGTCAGCGCCGTCAGTCCCCAGGCAGACCAGGCCCGGACCGGCGTTGGTTCGGAAGACGGCCGCCAGGCCGCCTTCAACGTGGAGGGCCTCGCCGATGAGCTCGGCGGTTTCACCGGCGAACTCCCAGCGCACCCGGGCGATGCCCGGAGCGGCGTCGGGGACGGCGGAGAGGGTCACCTCGCCGGTGACCGGAGGACCGTCGGCAGCCTGACGAGTGAAGCGATAGACCCGGTTGCCCTCGAGGTCCAACGCCGCCGGCGGCTCCGGGGATTCGCCGACCTCCTCGAAACCGTGGGCCAGGCCGTCGGTCCACAGGCCGGCCAGGCCGGCGTCGGCGACGCGGAAGACCTCGACCAGGACCTCGTCGCCGTCGACGACCACCGCGCCGAGAAGATCGTCGGAGAAGGGCGCCGCCCAAGCCCAGAGCAGCTCTCGACCACCGAAACGCCAGCCCAGGCGCAGCAGGCCCGGCGAGTGCTCGCGAATCTCGAACTCGCCGGAGTAGGTCTCGCCGTCGGGATTGCACCCCTCCAAAGGATAAACCCCGGCCCTGGCGACCGAGCAGAAACTCACCAAAAGACAGGCGATGAAGCTGAGCTGTGCGCGTGTATTCAAAACCTAGCTCCGCGACCGCATGGTTTCCGTGCCCAGGCCCGGGGCGCCGTCGGCGTACCATTCGCCGCTCCAGCCGCCGTCGCCGTCCGGGATGTAGTACTGGACGGTCAGCTCCAGACCGAGCTGGTAGACCACCACCACGGCGTCACCCAGATAGAGCGCCCGGCCCTGGTAGCTCTCGGAGCCGGCGTGCTGGGTGATCATCACCCCGCGCGAGGGACCGGTGCCGAAGACCGCCACGCTGAGGTAACCGCCGTACTCGCTGCCGTCGGGGTTGGTTCCGACGAAGTCCAGCTCCCGGGGCAGGTCCCACTCCACCGCCGCCGGCGGCTCCGGGGCCTCACCCATCGTCTCGACGCCGGATTCGAACCCGTTGGTCCAGATGCCCGCCAGACCGTCATCGGTCATCCGGTAGGCCCCGACGTAGTGCTTGAGCGTCGCCGGAGCGAAACCCACCGCCAACAGGTCTTCACCGAAAGGCACGCCGTAGCCGCTGAAGGCCACTTCGCCCTCGGCGGTCTCCCAGACCATCCGGTAGCAGGCGCCGTCGAACATCTCGCTGATCGTGCAGGTGTAGGCTGTCTCGACGCCCTCGGCGTCGGTCTGGACGGACTCGTAGCAGACACCGTCCCCGCCGCCCTCGCCGTCGCAACCGGAGATGAACACGAGAATGATGATCAACGCAGCGGTTAGGAATTTGCTCATCAATGCGCCTTCGAAAAGATACGGGGTATAGGTTGCCGACAATCTTGCGGCGTCCCGCCGGCGCGACACCGGCGGGGTCGTTGAACGTTCCACGAACTTCATGCCCCGCGGCGGTTTTGGCACGTTTCTTGCTATCCTGTTTTCACCGGCTACGGCCCAGGACGCCCA
>WJMB01000085.1 GCA_014728185.1 Candidatus Coatesiibacteriota bacterium | reverse complement strand
GGCTGTGGTATCTTTGACTCGATAGTCGACCTCATCGCTTAACCGATAGCGAAACGCTTTGACCGGCAAGGCAACCGACGCCTCCACCCCAAGGACCAACCATGGACAAGTTCGTCATCCAGGGGCCGGCCGCCCTCGAGGGCTCGATCCGCATCTCCGGCTCCAAGAACGCCTCGCTGCCCATGTACGCCGCCGCCATCCTGGCCCGGGAACAACCCCTGGTCCTGGACAACATCCCCCGCCTGCGCGACGTCTTCACCATGCTCGAGGTCCTCGGCGTGCTGGGGGTGGAGTCGAACTGGACCGACGAGCACACCGTCAGCCTGGACGCCACCGGTGGTATCGCCGAGACCGCTCCCTACGAGCTGGTGCGCAAGATGCGGGCCAGCGTCAACGTCCTGGGCCCGCTGCTGGCCCGGCTGGGCCAGGCCCGGGTCTCCCTGCCCGGCGGCTGCGCCATCGGCACCCGGCCCGTCGATCTGCATCTGAAGGGCCTGGCCGCCCTGGGGGCCGTGATCGATGTCGAACACGGCTATATCGTCGCCCGGGCCGACAAACTACGCGGTGCCCGGATCAACCTCCTCGGCGCCAACGGCCCCTCGCGGGGCGCCACCGCCAACGTGTTGATGGCCGCCGTCCTGGCCGAGGGCGTCACCGTCATCGAGGGCGCCGCTCGAGAGCCGGAGACCGCCGACCTCTGCAACCTGCTCAACGCCATGGGCGCCGACATTGAAGGCATCGGCGAATCCACCCTGACCATCCACGGCGTCGCCTCCCTCAACGGCGTCGAGTACCCGGTGATGAGCGACACCATCGAGGCCGGAACCTACATCGCAGCCGCCGGGATCACCCGCTCGAAGTTCGTTCTGGAGAACTGCCCGACGGCGATGATGGAACCGATCAACAGCGTGTTCACCCGCGCCGGTATCCGCCTCCAGGAGCTGGACGACGGCCGCCTGTCCGTCGACGGAACCGACGGCCTGCGACCCGTCGAGGCCCGCACCGCCCCCTGGCCCGGCTTCCCCACAGACATGCAGGCCCAACTGATGGCCATGTGCTGCCTGGCGCCAGGGATCAGCGTCTTCACCGAGAGCATCTACCCGGACCGCTTCATGCACGTGCCCGAGCTGGTCCGCCTGGGCGCCCTGATCACCCGCGATACCGCCACGGCGATCGTCCACGGCGTGGCCGGCCTCCAGGGTGCCCACGTGATGGCAACCGACCTGCGGGCCTCGGCCGCCCTGGTCCTGGCCGGTCTGGCCGCCCAGGGCGAAACCCAGGTCCTGCGTGTCTACCACCTGGACAGGGGCTATGAGGGAATGGAGCTCAAGCTCCAGGCTTTGGGCGCCGACGTGCGCCGCGTCAGCGAGGACTGAGCGCGCACCAACCCGGCGAGCCCGCGGCGACACGCCCGGCGTCCGGCTTTGGCACGTTTCTTGCAAAGCCGTCGCCCGGGCTCGACGAATCGCCGCCCGCTGAGCCCACGTCACGGGTCGTCGCGCGGGCAACGGTATAGCAAGAAACGTGCCAAAGCCGGACGCCGGAACAACGAGCAACGCTTCGCTCCGCTGTGCCAAACGGAGAACCCGCGGGTTCTCCGTTTGGCTATCTGGGGTATCGAGGGTCAGTCAGGCTCGTAGGCGTCGAGGACGGCGGCGGCGTCGAGAGCCAGGGCGGACATCTTCAGGTGGGTCTTCTCGAGACGACGGGAGTCCTCACCGCCGAAGGCTCCGAAGAGTGGCTTGTCGGCCAGAGGCAGGGCGATCACGCACTGCAGCGAGGCCGCGAGTACTTGGTGAATCCGCGCGGTGGCGAAGGCGGCGCTGGTCTCACCGTCGATGATGTGCCCGCCCTTGATCCGCACGTACTCGCTCAGCTCGCGGTCCTGGGCCAGCATCGAGTCGGCGCTGAAGGTCCGCACGCTGTGCACGCCGACGTCGAACTCACCCGTGCGCTCTTTCAATCCGGCCTCGAGTTGCAGGACCAGGCTCTCGTCAATGGTGACTCGCCAGCCGAAGGGGTCGTCTAGGAAGTGATCGGCGCCGTGGTAGCGGCTGTAGCCCTCGCCGCAGATGCTGGTGCGGACCACGGCGACGTCGCCCAGGCGCATTTCGTCGTAGAGACCGCTGGAGCGGCCGATGAGCAGGAAGCGCTCGGCGCCGCCGGTGATCAGGGTAAGCATCGCCTGCCCCACGCGGCAGGCGCCGTTGTGAGTCAGCACGACGGTCAACTCGCGACCGCGGTAGCGACCGGTGACGGCGGCGAACCAGCCGTTGTGCTCCTCGGGCTCGTCGTCCCAGAGTTTGGCGAAACTCTCCAGGGGCCAGTGGGTGCTCAGCACGACGCTGCGGGCCAGGTCGTCGGGACGACAACCGAAGTGTGTCTGGATCAGGCGGCGGGGGTCTAGCTCGAGCATGGCTTCCCTCGGGGTTGCCGGTTACGTTTGTTCCTGTCGCCCTGATTGTAAACCGGCGGCGGCGGCGCTGACAAGGGCGCTCAGGCCGAACCCCGATGACGGAAGCCGTAGCCCAGGACCTCGTGGACGTCGGTGATGGTCATGAAGGCCTTGGGATCGGCTGCGCGGACCAGCTTCTTCAGTCGCTGGACCTCGCGTCGTCCGACCACGCAGTAGATCAGCGACTTCCCCTCGCCGGTGTACATCCCCTCGGCGGGGAGGCGGGTGGCGCCGCGGTTGAGCCCTGCCATGATCTGATAATAGACGATGTCGGGCACCTCGGTGACGATCAGCGCCGCTCGGGCGTAACCGAAGCCCTCCAGCACTACATCGATGACCTTGATCGAAACGAAGAGGGCGCCGAAGCCGTAGAGCACCAGGTCCAGACTCTCGAAGACGAAGCCGGCGAAGAAGATGATCGCCGCGTCGAAGAACAAGAAGCTGATCCCGGTGGAGAGACCGGTGTAGCGCGAGAGTACCCGGGCCGGGATATCGGTGCCGCCGGTCGAGCCTCCACCGCGGAAGACCAGCCCCAGTCCCAGTCCGAGGAGTACCGCGCCGTAGACCGCCGCCATCAGCTTGTCCGTTGTCAGCGGCCCCAGGTTGACCACCAGGTCCAGCAGGTCGGTGAAGACGGAGTAGAGGACCATGCCCACCACGGTGCGCACCCCGAAGCCGCCGCCCAGAAAGCGGATCCCCACCAGGAACAGCGGCACGTTGAAGGCCAGCATGGTCACACCCACGGGGAAACCCAGCAGGTGATGCAGGGCGGTGGCCAGACCACCGATACCGCCGGGGGCGATCTTGAAAGGCACCAGGAAGGCCACCAGGCCGAAGCTTCCCACGGCCGCGCCGACCACGATCAGCGCGTAGTCCCGCAGGGCGTTCTTCCAGTTGATCTCGTTGAGGCGCCCCCCGGCGCGGCGCAAGACCTTGCGAAAAGACATGGCGCGGACCTCTCCAAAGAAACCGCGAAACGCGGGGCTCCGCGGTGTTGATTTCCCTGACGACCCGTTGGCTTGGCATAGGTGAACGAACAATCGTTCGGGTGTTACTATCAAGGTAAAAGTACGGGGTCATCACAGCAAACTGAACCCATTTCTACTGCTGCTCAGAGTCACTACCGGCGATTGGTTATTGTTGTCCGCCTGGATGATCCAAGGGCTATATCAAGCCACAGCCTGTTTATAGCCAGGTCTTCACTTACTGAGGCTACCGAACCAACCAGCGGAATGGTCGCCTTTTCGGCTTGCCGTGGCACGAAGTACGGTACACATCCGGGACCACAAAACGACTGCCTGGATGTGACAGTTAATCTATCTATATGTATTAAGGATTATCACACGTGCCTGAACAGGCAAGAATTGATAATGACTTGTTATTATGTGCTTTATAGCTTTGCAGGTTGTCACTGTCCGTGCGTTGCCTGGTGGCGAAAACCAGACTGGCTCTAAGAGGACGCTGATAAGAGGGGGCTGAGATTCGGGAAGCCGCGACACCTTATTTGCATCCCGGCTTACAAGTCATAAAATGGCGAAGGCATCATGGAACGTGATCGGATCAGATCAGGCTGACCTTGAGCGCCTTGTTGGGCTGCTATTCACTTCCCGGTAATCCGCCGTTTTTTGATCTAGCATACGTTTAGTATACCATTATTACCTTTGGGATCACTTAATGGTCACGGACCATGGTGTTACTGGATATCGTTCTGAGACGCAGTCAGCAGGCAATCAGACGTGCACATCGAGCGAACTGCTTGTGGCAGGTACGTGGATTACCACAAACCAAGGATGCCCGTAGCGACGTCATGCAGGTCCATTATCAACTGCTTGGCGCAACGGGCTTCGATGACGATTAATCGATGCTAAGCAACCAATTATCATGCATATATAACGAGCATATATTGAGTAGACACCGAGAGGATAAGGCGGTAGTCATAT
>WJMB01000084.1 GCA_014728185.1 Candidatus Coatesiibacteriota bacterium | reverse complement strand
GTCCAGGAAGGTGCCGTCGGATTCATCGGCCTCGACGATGAAGTAGTCGCCGTCACCCAGCGTGGCCCCGGTGGTGTAACCCTCGGCCGGAGGCGGGGCGAGCTCGCCGGAGTCCGTCGAGTCGGGCAGGGTCAGCGCGGCGAGCTTGCCGCCGATCACCGCCGTGGGGTCCAGCTCCGCCGTGGAGAGGATCGCGTAGAGGAAGCTGGCCGTGGTGGTCTTGCCGTGGGTCCCGGCCACGGCGATGGGGTACTTGAGCCGCATGATCTCGGTGAGGATCTCGGAGCGGCTGATCACCGGAATGTTGTACTTGCGTCCGGCCAGGACCTCGACGTTGTCCGGCGGTACCGCCGAGGAGATCGCCACAACGTCGGCACCGATGACGTTCTTCTCCTGGTGGCCGACGTTGATCTGAGCTCCCAGACCGCGCAGGCGCTCCACAGAAGCCCCGGCGCGCAGGTCGCTGCCGGAGACCTCGAAGCCCAGGTTGAGCAGGATCTCGGCGATGCCGGACATCCCGGCGCCGCCGATGCCCACCAGGTGCACCCGGGTGACTCTTCCCAGCATCAGGGTCATCGTTCCTCCATCCAAAAGCGCTTCAGCATGCCGCGCCGACCGCCCGGGCGGCGTCATCGATCACGGAAAGGATCAGCTCGGCGGCGCGCCGCGCGGCGTCGGGCCTGCCCAGCTTGCGCATCGCCCGGCCCATCCGGCGGCGCAATCCGGCGTCGTCGATCAACGGGCTCACAGCCGCGATCAGGCGCTCCCCGTTCAATTCGTCGTCGCGAACCACCACGGCGCCTCCGGCGGCGGCGAAGGCCCGGGCGTTGGCGCTCTGATGATCGGCGGCGGCGTGGGGGTAGGGCACGAAGACACTCGGGATGCCGACCAGGGCCAGCTCGAAGGCACCGCCGCCGGAGCGGGCCACCGCGAAGTCCGCCAGGGCGAAGGCCGCGCCGATGGGGTCGAGAAATGCTGTCACATGAGCTCGCAGACCGGCGTCCTCGACGGCTCGGGCCACCTCGTCGCGCATCGCCGCGCCGGTCTGGATAATCCATTGGACGTTCGAGAACTCGGCCAGCAGGGGCGCGGCCTCGCCGACGGCCTCGTTGATGCTCTTCGCCCCGGCGCTGCCGCCGAAGACCAGGCCGGTCAGACGGTCACGCTCCAGGCCGAAGGCGGAGTAATCGGGCTCGAAGGAGGCCAGGCCGCCGCGCACCGGATTGCCGGTGACCACAACCCGTCGGGCGGCCAGGCGCGCCCCGGAACCGGGGAAGGCGCAGGCGGCGGCCTCGGCAAAGGGGGCCAGCGCGCGGTTGGTCAGCCCGGGCCGGGCGTTCTGCTCCAGCAGGACCACGGGGACGCCGTACCAGCGCGCCGCCAGGGCCGGAGGAAAACCCTCGAAGCCTCCGCAGACCACCAGTAGTTCGGGCCGGAGTCGGAGCAACAGCCTCCGGGCGCCGCGCACACCTCGCAGATTCGTCAGTAGACCGGAAACCAGCTTCAGCGGTGAAGCCTGGTAGATTGGGGCCGCCGGAATGAAATGATAGTCCCAGCCCCGCTCGCCGCAGACCCGGCGCGGCAGTTCGAACCCGGCGCCGCAGAAGGCGATCTCCAGCTCGGGTTCACGACGCAGCAGCTCCTCGGCCACGGCCACCCCGGGGAAGAGGTGCCCGCCCGTCTTGCCCCCGGCGAAGAGGATCGTCCGACGCCCGACCATCAGCGCCACCTCCGGCGTCGATCGGCGCGGGCGTAAACCTCGCCGAAGGGACGGCTGAAACCCTTGTGCGAGTGCGAAGCCGCGGAACCGCTTCGGGAGCGTCGCGAGACGCGCCAGTCCCGCGAGGCGGCGGTGTGGCTGCGGGCCAGATAGGCCGAGCCGGTGACCGGACGCGGGGCGGGCCTGCCGAAGGTGCGGGCCGGACTCCGCCGGAGCTTCTTGGGTTCTCGGGACTCCCCGCCGCTCTCGGCACGGCGTACTGCTGGTCGCTCCAGGGGCTCGCCGACTTCGGCGGGTCGACTCTCGGCGGTTTCACGGGCCGCGCCGGCCAGAATGCCCACCGCAGCCAGTCCACTGACCAGTGAGGTTCCGCCGTAGCTGATGAAGGGCAGGGGCAGACCCGTGGTCGGCAGCAGGCCCGTGACCACGCCGATGTTGATCAACGCCTGGACGCCCAGCCAGACCGTCACACCCAGAGCCAGCAACCGGCTGAAGGGATCACGGACCCGACGGACGATACGCAGACCGATGACCACCAGGGCGACGAAGAGGGCCAGCACTCCCAGGGTGCCCAACAGCCCCAGCTCCTCGCCCAGGATGCTGAAGATGAAATCGGTGTGCGCCTCGGGCAGGTAGAAGAGCTTCTGCTGACTGGCGCCCAACCCCACGCCGGTCAGACCGCCCGAGCCGATGGCCAGCAGACTCTGCACAATCTGATAGCCGCCGGCCTGGGCGTCGCGCCAGGGGTCCAAAAAAGCCGTGATCCTGGCCCAGCGGTAGGGCTCCAGGTAGACCAGCAGGATCACCACGGGCACGATCACCGCCAGGGAAACGGCCAGATGACGCCCCGGCACCCCGGCGATCCAGAACATCGCCAGGGCGGTTACGAAGAGCAGCAGGGCCGTCGAGAGGTCGGGCTGCAGAAGCAGTAGCCCGCAGGCCGCCCCGACCACCAGCAGCGGAGGCAGCATCCCGCGCTTGAAACTCTCCAGGCGGTTGCGGCGCCGACTGAGCGTATCGGCCAGATAGAGCAGCAGGAAGAGCTTGAGCACTTCGGCGGGCTGGAAGCTGAACAAACCCAGCGACAGCCAGCGCCTTGCCCCGGAGCTCTCCGTGCCCACGCCCTGGAAAAGAGTCAACAGCAGCAGCAGGAATCCGACAATCAGCGCCGGCTTGGCCAGCTTGACCAGCCGCGCCGCACCCACCCGCCAGAAAACCAGTAGCAGGGCCACGCCGGGCAGCAGCTTCCAGAGCTGACCCGGCAGGTAGCTCCCCGCCGGACCGCCGTCGGCGCCGGGAAGCTGACCCACGCTGCCGACCATCAACAGGCCGACGGCGACCAGGGCGCTCGTCACCAGGAAGAGCTGGATGTCCAGACGCTTGAGGTTCATCGGTTTCCTTCTTATTCGGCGGTTACTCGGCGGTCTCGCCCTGCTTGGCGGACTGCATGTCGAAGTAGAGGTCGTCATATGGATCGCGTCGGCTGGTACGCATCTTGCGCGGCAGCTCGAAGGTCAACTGGCCCTCGGCCTCCTCGGCGGCGGGATCGGGATAGGGTGGGTTATAGTCCGGCATCTCGTTCACCTCGTTGGTTAAACACCCGGATGGGCGTAGATGAATCGTTCAAAGTCAACGCTTTCTACCAAGCTGGGCAACCACCTTCAGCAACGCGCCGCTCTGGATAGAACACCGGTCGAACAAGCAGTGGAACTGAGCGAGACCTTCGCCGAGCTCATCGGTCAGCCCTCGGCCCGCGCCCGGCGTTGGCACGTTTTTTGCGCAATAC
>WJMB01000083.1 GCA_014728185.1 Candidatus Coatesiibacteriota bacterium | reverse complement strand
GGGCAACGCCGCCGCGGTTTCAGTTTGAAGTGAAGAAAACGCCGCAAGCAGCTATACTTAAACTGTTGAAAGATAGTTATTCCCGCCGGTTTCCGACCGTATAGCCGCCGAGGGACCGCCCCGTCCCGGGAGGATGTCATGCGCCGCGCCCGCCTGTTCATTGTCTCACTGCTCTGCCTGCCCCTGATAGCCGCCGCCGGCTGGAACGACGACGTCCTGCAGACCGGTTACGAGGTCATGGCCCCGCCCGTGGTCGTCTATTCGTCGGGCGATACCTCCTGTTACGTCGGCGCGCTGGAGCAAGACGGCGCGGTGATGGTCTACGACGACACGGCGGGCTATTGGGTCGGCGAGAACATCGGCGATTACTTCGGCGCGCTGAGCTTCGGGCTCCAGTTCGACTTCGGCCTGGACTACAACACCCAGCCTTACTTCGCCATCACCAACGACGACGACAGCCTGCTCTACACCCTCTACACCGACGGCGCGAACTGGGACCACTGCGAGACCGGCCTGATGACGGACAACTACTTCAGCAGCCTGAGCCTGATCCCCTTCGAGGGCGAGGGCGTCGTGCTGACCGGCATCACCGACACCGGCGGCGGAGCCGACTACTACCAGCTCTACAAGCAGGAGGCGCCCAACATCTACACCCTGGGGCCTCAACTGTGGTACGGCACCTCCAACACCCTCAACTACTCCGCGGCGGTCTACGATCCCTACCTGCGCGCCGCCGTCTACAACGCCAACAACGGTGAGCTCAACGCCGCCGCCTGGCAGTCCGGAAGCGAAACCTGGGATACCGGCTATATAATAGCAAATACCGTCACGAGCCCCTTCGACGCCGCCTACGTCCAGAACCCCTATACCGCCTCCGAAGAAGTCTACGTCGCCTACCTCGATGACAGCGACGGTCTGCTGCACCTGTGCTGGGATTTCGCCAACGGGCTGCAGAACTGGATTTTCCTCACAATACCCGATGTTAACCCCCTGCACGGTTGGCCGATAAACCTCCATCTGGCCGAGGGCGCCGCCGACCCCGGCGTCTACCCCCGGGTGGTCTACGCCGTCGACGACGGCGGCGAGTACAAGTATCAAATGCTGCGCTACGACGACATCAACGACCTCTGGGTCGTCGACGACTTCACCCCGCGGGTCGCCGACTCGCCGATGGCCGACATCACCTGCGACGACGCCGGCTACCCGATGATCGTCTACTCCTATAACGACGTCAATCCCAACGACGGCCTGGGCTACACCACCTGCGACAACTACCCGCCCAACCCCTGCAACCTGGAGCTCCCCGTCAACGGCATCGAGCTCACCGGCCTGCCCTACACCTTCTCTTGGCTGGCCGCCAGCGACTACGAGGGCGATCCCCTGGAGTACACCCTGCAGGTATCACCCTTCGACGACTTCCCCGCCGATTACACCATGGAGTTCGGCCCCGTCGGCGATCTCGACGTGGACATCGACGGTCTGGCCGACGGAATCTACTACTGGCGCGTCGTGGTCGACGACGGCGGAGGTGACCGCTACAGCCACGAGGTCTGGTCCTTCACCCTCAACGGCGCCGAACCCTACCCCCTCTCGGCCACGGCCTACGACTTCGGCGGCGAGCCGGGCATCGACCAGGGCGACTACGTCGAGATCGTCTTCAGCGAACCGGTCCAGGACATCGCCGGCTGGTCCGACGTCGACGACGTCCTGCCGCTGACCAACGGCCACACCTGGAACTCGACCTACGGCATCCTCGACTTCAGCTACACCGAAACCAATCAGCCCAACGACACCGTGGTGGTCACCCTGCTGGAGTACGACGGCGAGGGACCCACCGTCGAGCCCGGCGACCAGATCGACTTCAGCCTGGACGGCGGCCAGGACTATCTGATCGACTTCGGGGGCAATCCCGTCATCGGCTCGGTGACCATCGACGGCAGCTTCTCCCCGGCCGGACCCGAGTTCGACGACCAGCACCCCTTCCCGACCACCCTGGAGTACGAACAGGACAACACGATCAGTTGCTCTTTTCTGGGCGGCGACGTCCAGGAGGTCCAGCTCTACTACGCCGCCGGCGGGACACTGGACTGGAATGTCAAGATCATGAGCTACAACGCCGCCGAGGACCGCTGGGAGGCGGTGCTGGGCTCGGCGGACTTCGACATCGGCGGCGTCAGGTACGGCTTCTACGCCCTGGACACCGGCGGCGGGGAGAGCTGGTTCCCCGAGGGCTTCGTCTCCGGCGCCAGCGGCCTGTACCCTCAGGTCCACGCCGATACCGTAGACGTCGACTTCTTCCTGCCATCGGGCGGGCTGCAGACCGACTACCGGCTGATCACCCTGCCCTTCAAGTTCCCCGACGCCGCCGACGATCCCGAGAGCCAGTTCTCCGATGAGCTGGGGTCCTATCAGGACGGCGACTGGCGGTTGTTCATCTACGACAAGGGCGGTGGCGACTACGTCGAGTACGACCCCGGCGCCGATGACTTCCTGCTGCGCCAGGGCCATGTCTTCTGGATGATCGCCCGCGACGGCCTGGAGAGCGTGGCCCTTGAGGACGCCACCACCCTGGACTGCGGCGAGCCCTTCGAGTACCAGTTCACCCAGGGCTGGAACTGGGTGGCCTGCCCCTTCGCCTTCGAGGTCGACTGGGAGGAGTGCTCCACCGACGGCACCTTCTCCGTCGAGCCGCCCATCGCCTACACCGACAACGGCTACGACGACGCCGGCGATTACCTGGAGCTCAACGAGGGCTACTGGATCCACGCCGACGGCGACGGCGCCTACTTCATCAAACCCACCCGCTACCAACCCGTCGGCGCCAGCGGCGATGCCGAAGCGCCCGCTGTCGCCTCGCCGGGCTCACCCAACCTGGGCGAGCTGCCCGCCGTCAGCGCCGCGGCCTCGGCGGGCGTCACAGCGCCGAACCCCGGGACCCTCGGCGTCACCCTCGACGGCTGCGCCACAGCAGCGGCCTGGGGCGACACCGACAACTGGCGCCTCGAGTTCGCCCTCTCCACCGACGGCGGGACCGACGCCCTGCACTACCTGGGAGTGGACCCCCTGGCCCGTCCCGACGCCGACGCCCTCGAGCGTCACGATCCCCCGCCCCTGGCCGGGCTGCCCAACCTCTTCTTCGACCATGACGACTGGGGGCCCGCCGCCGGGCGCTACCTGACCGACATCCGCCCGAGCTACGATGACGGCGCCGAGTGGTGCTTCCACCTCGACGCCGCCGGCTCCGCGCGCCTGTCTTGGAGCATCGTCAACGGCTGGCCCGCCGATTTCGGCGCTGTGATGATCACCCCGAGCGGCCGCCGCGTCGACCTGCTGGCCGAAGACCGCGTCGAACTCAGCGCCGCCGAGACGGCCTCCGACCTGCCCTGCCGGGTCTATGTCGGCACAGCGGAATGGCTCTCCGGCGAGTTCGAGGCTCGCAGCTTCGCTCTGCACCAGAGCTACCCCAACCCCGCCGCCGGGCTGGTGCGTATCGACTTCGCCCTGGCCGAGGCCGCCACCGTCGAGCTGGCCGTCTACGACCTGGCCGGACGCCGCGTGGCCACCCTGGTCGACGGCGAGCGCGCCGCCGGACGCCACAGCGTGGGCTGGGACGCCTCGGACTGCGCCCCCGGTGTCTACCTCTACCGCCTGGAGAGTGGAGCGGACGCCGTCACCCGCCGCCTGGTGATAACGCGCTGAGCCGGCGGGCCCCAAGGATGACGAGAAGGATTGAGACGGGCGGATTTCAACGATCCGCCCGTTTTCTCGCATACCCGTAGAGGGTTCGTCGGTGACGAAGCGGCGCTGGGTTGGTATAATCGACGCTGAGCCTAGACAGGCAACGACAACTGTAACCCGGAGGAAGACCTTGCAGATAACCGAGAAGCTGCTCAGCGAGCTGGCCGCCCTGGCCGAGACCGAGCGCAGTGTATTGAGCGTTTACCTGGACACCAGCCGCGGCTGGGATTACGCCAAGCAGCTCTTCGAACGCGAGCTGGACAAGCGGCGCCGCGATCTGAGCGAGAGCGAGCGGTCCAAGTTCGACGAGGCCCTGCCCTTCGTCCGCGACGCCATCAACGAGCGCCACGCCGGGGGCTATGACGGTCCCGGCCTGGCCGTTTTCTGCGACCTGGGCGCCGACTTCCTCGAGACCGTCGAGCTGCCCGCCCCGCCGACCCAGCGGGTCGTCGTCGACGACGAGGCGCTGATCCATCCCCTGGCCGTGCTCCTCGACGAGTTCGAACCCGTGGGCGTCATCGCCGTGGACAACACCGGGGCGCGGATCTACATCGCCGCCGGGCGGGCCCTCGAGGAGAGCGATTCCTTCCGCAAGCAGATCAAGAACCTGGTCAAGGTGGGCGGCTGGTCGCAGATGCGCTACCAGCGTCGGCGGGCCAAGCAGGTCAAGCATCTTTTGGTCGAGACCGCCCAGCGCGCCGAGCGCATCTTCCGCGAGGAGGGCATCAAGCGCGTGGCCCTGGTCGGTCGCCAGAGGATGCTGGGCGATCTGGAGCGCGAGCTGCCCAAGGCCGTCGCCGGGCGGATCATCGGCCGGATCGCCTGGGATGTCGAGGCCGGTGAGGACGACCTGCTCTGGCGCCTGGGACCGCTGATGGAGAAGGCCGAGCGCGAGCAGGAGGAAGCCCTGCTGGAGCACTTCCGCGGTGAGCTGCGTCGCGGCGGCCTGGCCGCCGGCGGCCTCGAGGACGTCCAGCGCTGCCTGACCTACGGCTCCGTCGATGTGCTGCTCCTCGATGAGGGTGTGGACGCGGAGCTGGCCGAGGAGCTCACCGGCAAGGCCGAGTCCACCGCCGCCCACGTCGAGCACCTGCCAGGTAGGACCGACGAGCTGTCCTCCCACGGCGGCGTCGGCGCCCTGCTGCGCTTCCGCGTCCATCACGAGGACTGAGATGAGCCCCACGCCGGAGTTCCTCTACACCCTGCGCCTCGTCCCCCGGCTGCGCGACGACGAAGCCTGGACAACCAAGGATGAGAACCTGGTCGCCAAGCACTTCCACCACCTGCAGCGCCTGCTGGACGACGGCAGCCTGGTGCTGGCCGGACGCACCACCGACGACGACCCCCTGGGCCTGGTGATCCTGCGGGTCGCCGACGAGGCGGGCGCCCGAGAGTTGATGGAGGCCGATCCCGCCGTGGCCGCCGGACTGATGACCGCTGAGCTGCGACCCTTCCACACGGCGCTGAAGAGCTGAGGAGCCGATCCAGACAATCCCGCCCGAGGAGAACGAAATGGAAATCCTGGTGGAGAACAGTCTGGCGCGGACCCTGGAGAATCTGGAACGGGTCCGGCTCGAAGGCCGACCACTCGAACCCTAAAAGCGCAGCCATCGCCCACCGGCCGGGCGGGCCGGACTCCCCGGTTGCTACCGGGGCCTGGCCGCGCCGACGGAGCGGGATTACCACGAAGGCGCCCGGCTCTATTCCGGCGGGCGCCGGCGCCGCTCCCCATACTACGCCAGGGCTTAAGTCCGACAAACCCCGTAAACAAGACACGCCACTGCCTCTTTGACAAGCAACCCGCCTTTCGGGCGGGTTCTTTTGTATGCCGCCGCCTCCCCTTGCAACCGACAGCGTTTGCGGAGCGCGGAAGATAGGCGGAAGGACGGCGGTCCCGGCGCTTCGGATGCCTCAACTGCTGAAAGCCAATCGACAGGCGGCTGTGGCTTGACCTGGCTTCTTGGTTCCGCCGGGCGCTCGATCGAATCGACATCATCGGTCAAAGATGCGTCAAGAACCGCCCCGCGCAGCAGCTCTCAGCGGCCACAGACAATGGTTCGATTTGCGCAAATGTTCCTGCTTTCGTTTTGCAGTATTTATGGTTAGATAAATATCTACAATCAGTATATACTAATAGTATCAGCTATGAGATAACACGATGCTGTTAAGCGAGGCATCAATGAACCTGGTCGGACCAAAGCAGGGCGGTTATTGAAAGGCTCACCGAGCAGGCAGGCGCTGATTGGTGCGTTCGACCCTGATTCCGACACTACTAAGCGCAGCTTTAACGCCTGATAATGTTTCAGTTATAATATGAGTGACAACCGGTTGGTCGTTCTGCCTGCTGCTATGCGGTGCAGGTTATCCACCAAGCATGTCCCTTGCAGCCGCCGCTTTTTGACTGCTGATATGTGGCAGGCGCATCCGCCGCTGCACGTGGATTATCGGCAGATAACAATGCAACCCGGTCCGAACAAGTCGTGCGATCCCTTAAGCAAATGCGCAAGGCCCGAGTGCCGTTCGGGGCTGGAACCGCTCACTCGATCAACTCCGACGGGATACCGCTTCCACGCCTGCTGTTATTCCGGTCGCTCCCCGGGCTGTTACGAAAAGCGACGGCGGCGAGTGGTGGCACCGTGTACTGTGTTGCCCTGTCTCGTCTATCTGACGATCCATCGATGCGCGCGGTCGTGGCTTTACTCACTTGCGGCTGACAGTCGTCCCCGCCGTTGATGAACTCGATCGAAGTCAGATTGCTTCGCCCTGAACACATTAGTTGGCACGCATCTTGCATCAATTAATAGCGTAACCCCGAGGTCGGAAAGCTGGAGCAAAGCGGCCTCGGCATGGACCCATTGGAGGTTGATTAACATATGATCACCGGTGTCAATCATGTGACCCTCTCGGTGCGCGATCTGGATGAATCGGTGCGCTTCTACACCGAGGTGCTGGGCTTCGCGCCGGCGGCCAAGTGGCAGACCGGAGCCTATCTGGTCTCCGGCGAGCTCTGGCTGGCCCTGGTCGTCGATCCCCACCTGCGCTCTCAGATGCCCGAGGAGTACAGCCACATCGCCTTCAACGTCACCCTGAAGGACTTCCCCGAGCTCAGCAAGCGGGTGATCATCTCCGGGGCGCCCATCTGGCAAGAGAACCGCAGCGAGGGGCTCTCGCTCTACTTCGTCGATCCCAACGGCCACAAACTGGAGCTGCACACCTCGAACCTGACCAACCGGCTCAAGGCCGCCAACGAGGACGGCTGGGAGGACCTGCGACTCTTCGATTGACGCCGGTGCGAGGAAGCGCCGTCACCTGCGAATGCAAGCGAGACGAAGGAATCGGGGCGGCAGAGAGGGGAAAGCTGCAGGCGGTTTCACGCAGGGGATAAATTTGACCTGCTCGGGCCGCCTACCTGATTCCGGGGCCGTTCTGACAACTCGATGCGCGGGTATCAGGCGGCGTTTATGATTGCTCCGGCAAGTCGACTCCACCCGGGCGGATTATTAACAGACCAATGGTCAAACCCGTTGATATCCGCAGCAGTCGGCTCGACGGTCAGGCAGGCCGTACAACTCTGCCGACTTCCTCTACCCAGGCTGCTGGTGGCACCGCGACACCCCCTTGCCACCCAGTGGAACCAGCAATGACGGACGGCGCCGTCCCCCGGGACGACGCCGCTTTTCTTCAATCAGTTCAGTTCGGGGCTAGCCCTCTTCCATCCGCTGCTCGAAGCCCAGGTCCGGCGGCGGGGAGACATC
>WJMB01000082.1 GCA_014728185.1 Candidatus Coatesiibacteriota bacterium | reverse complement strand
GCGCAGGCCTGATCCCTTTGGGCCTCGACGGACCCGCCGTCGTCCTCGGCGGACCCTTCAACGCCGTCTATCAGATCGGCGGACGCTGCCCCTACAGCCGCTTCGGTTACACCCGCGAGGGCCGCGCCGGCGGGGGCTTGACCATCGAGCATCTCGACCCGGAACTGACCGCCCGCGCCGAGGTGGTGTTGGTCTCCGGCGTCTTCGCCAGCCTCAACGAGGGGAGCCTGGCCGTCTGCCGCCGCCTGCTGGAAACCGCCCCCCGAGGCGCGCTGCGTGCCTACGACGTCAACCGCCGCGCCGCCCTGGCCGACGAGGACCGCGCCCGCGAGCTCTACGCCGAACTGGCCCCCCGGCTGGATCTGGTCAAGGCCGACGCCGCCGAGGCCGAGCTGCTCTGGGGTCCCGGCGGACCGCGCGATCTGCTGGAACGAGCCCGCCGCCGCCACCGCTACGTGATGATCACCCTGGGCGACGCCGGCCTGCTGCTGGCCACCCCCGAAGGTGTCATCGAACAACCCGCCGTCCCCGCCGCCGCCCCTGCAACGGAGCGCGAAGTCGAAGAAACCGGCGCCGGCGACGCCGCCCTGGGGGCCGCCCTTCACGAACTCGCCGCCGGCGGGGACCCGGCCCGCGCCGCCCGCGCCGCCGCCGAGTTCGGCGCCCGTTGCGTCGCCGCCCCCGGCGCTCTGGGTTATCTATTGTCGCGAAAGGACAACGCATGAAAAAGCTGCTCACCCTGACCCTGCTCCTCGCCCTGGCCCTCGGCGCTACGGCCCGGGTGAGCACCTTCGGCATCGGCCTGATCATCGGCGAGCCCACCGGTCTCTCCGCCAAATGGAACCTGGACAAGACCAACGCCCTGGCCTTCCACCTGGCCTGGAGCCTGCGCGGCGGTATCGCCGGCGGAGCCGACTACCTTATCCACACCGGCTGGCTGCCCGCACCCTGGCGTCCCTACCTGGGCTTCGGCGGCCGCATCGCCATCTGGGACCATGACAACGCCGCCAAGCCCGACGAGCTCGACGAGGGCGAGACCGAACTCCACGTCAGCGGGCGCGGCTTGATCGGCATCGAGTACCTCTTCCTCGAAGGGCATCTGGGCGTCGCCCTGGAGGTCGGCCTGGGGCTGGATTTCATCCCCGCCGTCGACTTCGACGTCTCCGGCGGCCTGGCCCTGCGCTACTACTTCTAAAACCCGGCCCCGCCTTGACAGCCCGACCGGCCCGGTGTTAACTTATCTGCAAGATAAACCACCCTTTATCGTCGTAGTCCGGTCCTCTTGCCACCATACCGACCCGCTCCGTCCCACGGACACAGACCGGGCGTCGACGAACCCGGAGGCGGACTCCTCCCAACGAGGACGGCCTTGGTTCCCAGCCTGAAGAGACTCCTCGCCGCCCTGCGCCGCCTGCCCGGCGTGGGCGCCAAGTCGGCCCAGCGTATCGGCTACCACCTGCTGCGCGCCGAAAAGAGCGAAAGCTACGAACTGGCCCGCAGTATCGTCAACCTGGCCGAGCGCGTCGCCCTCTGCTCCATCTGCGGCAACATCGCCGAAACCACCGCCGACGAGAACCGGCGCCCCGTCTGCGAGATCTGCTCCGATCCCGAACGCGACGAAGAACGCCTGCTCATCGTCGAAGAGCCCTACAACGTCGAATCCTTCGAACGCACCGGCGTCTTCAACGGCCGCTACCACGTCCTCGGCGGCCTCTTCGACCCCCTGGCCGGCATCGGCGCCGAAGAGCTGGGGCTCGACAAGCTGCGCCGCCGCATCGCCGAGGCCGCCTACAACGAGATCATTCTGGCGACCTCGCCCACCGCCGCCGGCGAAGCCACCGCCGCCTACCTGCGAGAGCTGCTCGAACCGCTCAACGTCCGCTTGACCCGCATCGCCGTCGGCCTCTCCGCCGGTGCCGACGTCGACTACGCCGACGAGGTCTCCCTGCGCCTGGCCGTCGAAGGCCGCCGCGAAATGCACTGACCGAACACCCCTCAACCCGAAACCAACCCCAAAGCCCTATTTCCCAAAGCGCCCTTTTATTGTATGATTACAATGGACCCATACCGTGGGCCAACCGGGGACCGGAACTGGGGGCCTGAGTTGAACGGGGACGAAGCTCAACCAAAGGGTCCGGCAACGCCGTAACGGCGCGCGTTCCACCCTGCAACCGTCCACCCGACGGCCTCACGACGGGTGTGCATCCCTCCGGACGGAACCTGCCGAACAGGCACCCACTGCGATACAACGTCTTCATACATACTCGTTATCTTCGCTTATCCTGACCTTTCTTTGCTGTTCTTTTGCTTCACAGTTACCGCACCAAGGCAACGCTTCGATCGCAAAACCCCTCTTCAACCGTAACAAACCATACCGAGCTGCGTTCTCCCCGTTATCACCGTCAACGTGCGTCGGCTAATCGGGAAACCGTCCCTGCAACGCCTCGGAAACACCCGACGAAACGGGCGACGGCCCGATCCCGATCGACCACCAGCGGAGCATACAATCATGCAACATGAACAGAGCGTCGAACTGTTTGAGGAAGATTATCAAATAATCAACCGGGTTCTCTCGCGGCTGCTCACCGAGGCCAACGCCCGGATCGTGCTGCTGGTCGACCGCTCCGGCCAGTTGATCAGCTCGCACGGCGATACCTCGAACATGGATTCCACCGCCTTTGCCAGCCTCTCGGCGGGCAACTTCGCCGCGACCAGCGCCCTGGCCAAGATCCTGGGCCAGGACGAGTTCTCGGTGCTTTTCCACCAGGGCGAGAAGGAGTCCATCCACATCTCCGTGGTCCAGAGTCGGGTGATTCTGGTAATCGTCTTCGACAACCGCACCAGCCTGGGGCTGGTCCGCCTGCGCGTCAAGAAGGCCCTCGAGGAGCTCTCCACCGTCTTCGAGAACATCTTCGCCAAGCTGGGAGCCTCCAGCGAACGCAAGTCCCTGGACTCCTCCTTCGCTTCGGTCGCCGAAAGCGAGATCGACAACCTCTTCAAGGATTAACCGCCGTGACCGGTCCGTCCGTGCACCGGTGCGTCGCGAGATAAAGGATAGAACTCGATGTCGCTCATCAACTACGCCAACAAGGAGATCAACTGTAAGATAGTCTATTACGGTTGTGGTCTGTGCGGTAAGACGACCAACCTCCTTTACATCCACAAGAAGATCGCCGCCGAGTACCGGGGCAAGCTGGTCAGCCTGGCCACCGAAACCGACCGCACACTGTTCTTCGACTTTTTGCCCCTCGACCTGGGCTCCATCCAGGGTTTCACCACCCGCTTCCACCTCTACACCGTTCCCGGCCAGGTTCACTACGACGCCTCGCGCAAGCTGATCCTCAAGGGCGTCGACGGGCTGGTCTTCGTCGTCGACTCACAGGTGGAGCGCACCGAGGACAACATCGAGAGCCTGGAGAACCTCAAGGTCAACCTGCGCAGCCAGGGCTACGAACTCGATAACCTGCCCATGGTCGTCCAGTACAACAAGCGCGACCTGCCCAACATCGTCCCCGTCGAGGAGCTGGAACGCCAGATCAACCACCGCGGCGACCCCAGCTTCGAGTCCATCGCCACCGAGGGCGTGGGCGTCTTCGACACCCTGCGCGCCGTCAGCAAACTCGTCCTGGCCAGCATCAGCCAGCGGCAAAGCATCTAGCACTCAACACATAACGCGGCCGCCCCATTCCCGATTCCCCCCTGAAGCCGATACAAAGAAGAGCCGCGGCCGTAATCCAGCCCCATCGAGTCTGACGCCGGCGACGACCGCTCGACCGCTTCCGGCGGACGTCGAGCGGTTGAATTGTGCAAGGGGGCGACTGCCGGGGAGCGCTATCGCAGACCGCGACACCACCCGTGTCAACCTCCGTTGTGAGCGGCTCGATGAACTCCGACCCCGAATACCTGCGTCGCCCGTAACCGATGCTTGCTATCAGGCGAGATACCGACTTCGGTCAACCGATCCCGTCGAGCAGACCCCAATCTCAATGGTTCCGTCGACTTGACACAACGGGATACCAGAACCCTCCCTCGGCCGGCGGCGCCGAAACGGGCACTCCACACCCGAAACGATTAGACCACCATGCCCTTTGACGGTGACCTGAAAGACTTCGCCCTGCCCGACATCCTGCAGATGCTGCAGATGGGCAAGCGCACCGGCGCCCTCTCCATCCGCCACGGCGAGGAGATCGGCACCCTGTATTTCCGCAAGGGCGAGCTGGTCCACGCGACCTACGCCAACCTCTCCGGCGAGGACGCCGCCTTCGCCCTGCTCAAGTGGAAGAACGGACGCTTCCGCTTCGACACCACAATCTACCCGACCCGACGCACCATCGATCTTTCGGCAACCAATCTGATCCTCGAGGCCGCCCGGCGCTCCGACGAGCTCAAGGACCTGCAGACCGAGCTACCACCGCCCGACACCGTGCTGATCTTCGCCCAGGTGGGCAATGACGAGTCCACCGACATCCACCTCTCCCCCCAGCAGTGGAAGATACTGGCCCTCATCGACGGCAAGCGCAACATCGCCGATGTCTGCGCAGTCTGCGACCTCGACGAGGTCACCGTCCTGCAGACCCTGGAGGACATGCTGCGCATCGGCCTGCTCTATCCCCAGGGCAGCGAGCCCCAAGAGGTCGATCTTAACGAGACCGACGCCGAGGTCGCCGAGGAGTGGGACAGCTTCGGGGAAGACAAGTAAGCCGACCGTCCGCGAAAGCCGACAACCCCCCCGAACACCCCGATCGGGCGCAACGGACGTGCAACACCGTCGCCACATCATGGACCATTACGCCTGAGGACCGCCGCGGCGCCCAGCCGCCCGCCTCGTTACGATAGCGTCACCGGAGAGCCTCGACCGTCCCGAGCCCGGGCAACCCAGGAAGGGCGATGAAGAACCTGCTCGCGTTCCTGAATCCCGATCAGCTCCAGGCGGTGACCCATCGCGGGTCACCGCTATTGGTGCTGGCCGGCGCCGGAACGGGCAAGACCCGGGTGGTCACGGTGCGCATCGCCCACCTCCTCGACCGCGGCGAGTGCCAGCCCCAGGAGATCCTGGCGATCACCTTCACCAACAAGGCCGCCGGCGAGATGCGCGAGCGGGTCAACGGCCTGCTCGGCGGCGAGGAGGTCCGGGGCACGGCGGCCCGTATCTGGATCCACACCTTCCACGCCTTCTGCGCCCGGCTGCTGCGCCGGGAGATCCACCACCTGCCCGAGCGCGAGCGCGAGTTCGTCATCGCCACCAAGGCAGACCAAACGGCCATCCTCAAGCGACTGATCGGACCCGACCGCGCCAACGAGGAGCCCAAGGCCTCCCGAGTGCTCAGCGTGATCAGCCGGGCCAAGAACAACCTGATCACCCCGGGCTCCTTCCCCGCCCACACCTCCGAAGAAAAGCGCATCAAGGAGCTCTTCGCCGCCTACGAGCAGGAGCTGCGCGAAACCGGGGCCCTGGACTACGCCGATCTGATCCTGCTCACCGTGACCCTGTTTCACGAGTATCCGGATATCCTGGACAGATACCGCGGGCGCTTCAGGCATCTGCTGGTCGACGAGTACCAGGACACCAATACCGCCCAGCACGACCTGGTGCGCATGCTCGCCGGCGACGGCCGAAACCTTTGCCTGGTGGGCGATCCCGACCAGAGCATCTACCGCTGGCGCGGCGCCGAGCCGGAGAATATGCTGCGCTTCAGCGAGGAGTTCCCCGACACCCGCGTCGTCAAGCTGCTGGAGAACTACCGCTCGACGGGCAACATTCTCAAGGTCGCCAATACCCTCATCGCCGCCAATCCCCGCCCGATGGGCGAGGACAAGGACCTCTGGACCAAGGGCGAGAGCGGCGCCAAGCTGACCGTCTACGCCGGTCCCGACGAGTACGACGAGAGCGGCTGGATCGCCACCCAGATATTCAACTCCGTCCATAACCGCCGCGAGAACAAGTACGAGGATTTCGCCATCCTCTACCGCACCAACGCCCAGAGCCGCATCCTCGAAGACGCCCTGCGCAAGCGCTCCATCCCCTACAACATCATCGCCGACGTCCGTTTCTACGACCGCCGCGAGATCCGGGACCTGTTGGCCTACCTGCGTCTGCTGATCAACCCCAACGACCTGCTCTCCTTCCGCCGCATCGTCAACGTGCCCAGTCGCGGCGTTGGCAAGATCTCGGTCAACCGGATCCTCGATGAGGTCGACAAGGACCCCGGCCACCTGCCCGACGTGGTCCGACGCTGTATCGACCAGGAGCTGATCCCCCCCCGCGCCCGCCGCGCCGTCGAACGCCTGATGGACCTCTTCGACGAACTAACCACCCGGGGCGGCGGAGTGGACGGGTTGCTCGAGGAGCTGCTCGAGCGCATCGACTACACCAGTTGGCTGCAGAAGTCCAACGACGCCGTCAGCCGCCTCGAGAACGTCGAGAAGTTCACCGACACCGCGCGGGATTTCGCCACGGCCAACCCCAAAGGCTCCCTCGAGGATTTCCTCGAGGAGGTCTCACTGGCCGCGCCCATCGACGACTTCGACGAGCAGGCCGGCTCGGTCTCACTGCTGACCCTCCACGCCGCCAAGGGCCTCGAGTTCCCCGTGGTCTTCATCAGCGGCCTCGAGGAGGGCCTGATCCCCCTGACCGGCCGGCGGGGCAAACGACAGGCCGACATCGAGGAAGAGCGCCGCCTGCTCTACGTCGGCATCACCCGCGCCCAGTACAAGGTCTACCTGACCCGAGCCCTGCGCCGCAACCTCGAGGGTCGCAAGGTCTACAACAAACCCAGCCGCTTCCTCTCCGAGCTGCCCGACCCCCTGCTCGAAGACCTTTCCATGCGCAACCTGTCGATCATGTCCACCACCGAGGACCTGATCGCCGTCGAAACCGAAACGAAAAAAATAAAACAGACCGCCAAGAGCGTCAGCTTCCAACTCGGCGACCGGGTCTGGCACGACAAGTGGGGGCGCGGCATAATCCTGTCACGCGCCGGTGATGGACCCAATCTCAAATTGACCGTCAAATTCGCAAGGCACGGGATAAAGAAGTTAGTGGCAAAGTATGCTAATCTACAAAAGATGTAACACTATTCGTGACTAATCATCGGGTTTGTTGGGGGAGGTTGTCTTGGCCGAACCGGAGGAGCGCTACCAAAAGCTGGAGAACAAGCTCAACGCCGTCCTCGCCGACCAGCGGGCCGACAAGGAGGAGCTTCTCCAGGGCTTCATGGACATCCTGGGCCACGGAATGGAGGTCAGCCGGGCCTGCTACAACGAAAAACAGGGCAACGACTTCATCACCGCCCTGGAGTGGATCGCCGAGGGCGTCAAGCCCAGCCTGGGCCAGAAGCTGCCCAACCGCTTCATGGCCGCCCTGGTCACCGGCGACATCCACTACTTCACCCGAGAGACCGCCGCCCGCCTGCTACCCAAAGAACTCAAGTTCATCGCCGGTACCGTCCTTTCCGTGCTCGAGTTCCTGCAGAACATCTCAGCCATCATCGCCGCACCCCTCTACGTCGACGGCCAGATGACCGCCGTGGTCTCCCTGGACATCTGCCGCGAGCACCGCGAACGCAAGAACTGGAGCCAGGATCAGCTCGATTTCGTCGCCCGCATGGTGCGCAACCTTGGCAGAGAAATCGAACGACGCCAGTGGTACACGCCGATAAAAGCCGAACCAAAGCTGGCCCTGCTGGTCCTCGATCTGGTCCAGTCCACCAACCTGGTCCTCGACTTCGGCGATGACCTGTTCATCAACCAGATCGACCTGTTCCACAAGGCCTTCATGGAACACTCCTCATCCCGGGAACTGGTCTTCATCAAGAACACCGGCGACGGCTTCCTCGTCGTCTACCGCAGCGCCCCCGAGGCCTTCAACGTCGCCTGGAACTTTCTCACCAACAACCCCATCGAGGACAGCCGGCTGCGCATCGGCCTGCACTGGGGCTCGGTCAAATCCGGCGTCGGCGGCGACCCCCTCGGCGTCGAGGTCCACCGCGTCTTTCGCATCGAGGGCGTCAACCGCCACGACCGCATCTTCGCCACAGGCTTCCGAAGGCTGCCCTCCCACGGCCGGATCATGGCCACCCGGGACTTCCTCGAACTGCTGACCATCGAGCAGCGCAAGCGCTTTCACCGAGCCGGAAAGTTTCGTCTCAAGGGCTTCGCCGAGCCCTGCCCGCTCTGGTTCGCCGTCAACTCCGTCGAGGTCGAGTAAGCCCCTGGCCTTTCCGCCAACCGAATTGGCCGACCGACGCTATGCCCCGGCGGAGGAACGTCCCTTTTTTTACCCCGGCACCTCCGCCCAATCAGTCCCGGAGCCTCCGCAACCCCTGTTTACACCAGGAACGGAGGCGTTGGCACGTTTCTTGCAGCAGAGCGGGGACGCGTGACTCGGGGACGACGGACCCTTCCGCAAGAAACGTGC
>WJMB01000081.1 GCA_014728185.1 Candidatus Coatesiibacteriota bacterium | reverse complement strand
TCAAGGCTTTAATAGGCAATAGACTGCCGTTACTTGAGCTTTCTCTGGTTGAGACGGCCGGGACAATTGGTGTGGGCATCATGGAACGTGTTCGGACAAATCAGGATTGATATCGAAAGGTTCAGCGAGCAGGTCTTCGCTGTTTGTGTGCGCCCGAGTTTAATCCCGATACTATCATGCGCAGTCTTGTTACTTGGTTTTGGGCAGTTATGTGTCGAGCGGCAATCGGGTGGCTGTTTACTGAAAGCCGACAAGCAGGGTGAGTTATCCTCCGAGCATTCCTCTTGCAGCCGCCACTTTTGAACTGCTGATGAGTGACAGGCATTTCTTCTACTAAACGTGCAATATCAGCGGAGTCAACCTATAGCCCAGTCCGAACAGGGGATATGATCACGCAATATTATCCGGTTCATGTGGGAGTGGCAACACCTATCCCCTGTAGGACGGCCCCTCGACGGGCCGCCGCGGATTGCCCGGTGCATAGCCTTGCCGATCGAGGGTCCCCGGGGAACCCGGGGTGTGGTATTATCGTGTAGCAGATACCACCAGCCACCGGGAGTGACCATGAGCCGCCGAGTCGCGCTGCGCCGTATTGCCCTGCCGGCGTCCCTGATCCTGCTCGTCGGGGCCTGCCAGTTGACGCTGGACTCCAACCTCGACGTCTCCACCAAGCAGGACTTCCGCCTTCACGCCGACGGCGACATCGATCCCATCCACCACACCACCTGGGGCTTCAACGGCACCCGGCTGGGCGAGTTGATCAACCCGACGGACCTGGCCCTGGGCCGCCGGGGTAATCTCTACGTGCTGGACTCCGGCAACCTGCGCGTCCAGGTGTTCACCCCCCAGGGCGAGGTCACCCAAGCCTACGATTATAACTTCGGCGGCGGTGAGCGGACCTTCCGCCCCGACGATCTGGCCGTCAGCGAGCAGGACCACGTTTATCTGGCCGACGCCGCCGGCGGGACCGTCTTCAAGTTCACCGACGTTTCGACGGCCTTCGTGGTCACCGAGACCACGGTCAACATCTCGGGCAGCGGCCGCCTGCGGCGCGACGACGCCACCATCCAGGGGATGGCCAACGCGCCGAGCATCCCGGCGGCCCTGGGCGCCAACTGGGCCGGCGAGCTCGTCGTCGCCTCGGGCGAGGAGCTCTGGGAGTTCGACGGTCGGGGCAACTTCATCAACCTCTACACCCTCACCGGGGGCGGCGGCGGCGAGCTCGTCGATCTGGCCGTGGACTACGACCGCTCGATCTGGGGCGTCACCCGGGACGGCACCGTGCTGCATCTGGACTTCCGGGGCCGTCTGCTGGACTCCTTCGAAACCCCGCTGCGCGAGCCGATGGCCCTGGATTGCGACGGCGGCGTGGTGGCCCTGGCCGACGGCTTCGACAGCGCCGTTTACCTCTACCACGAGAGCGGCCGACAGCTCTTCGCCGCCGAGGCCGTCACCCCGGAGGGCGTGGTGCTGCTCAACCCCGAGGGCATCGCCCTGGACTACGACAACCAGCGCCTCTACCTGGCCAACACCGGCTCGCACACCATCGAGGTCTTCGACCTGGAGGTCTGGCAGCCCGCCGAGGCCGTGACGCCCTAGGGCGGCTCGGCTCCCACCGGCGCCCCCCGAGGGGGCGCTTTGCGCAGGCGGGGCGAACGGCGGATGTCGCCGTGGCGTGCTATAATCGATGGCGATGCGTTCCGGACCGCCCTCGCTTGGCTTGGGGATTGGCTAATGCGCGATCGGCTATGTGGGGTTAGAGGTTTGACGGCCGGGCGATTTCCAGGTCTGTTATATCCGGTAGCGATTGTATACCCTGTCGGGACCGGATCATGATTGTAACCTGCTGACAATACGCGTGATGGTCCCCATATACCTGTCACAAAGCGGGTAGTCACAAAGCGGCGGCTTATAAAGGCTGAACTGTGTATCACTGGTTAACGGTACGCTTGATAATCCCCTGAAAGCGGATTGCCGTCTATTTGTTTCCTGTTTTTAAGCACTGTAATAACAAGCGATTAGGGCATGGCGAGATGAGTGTTTGTTGAAAAAGCAGCATTGCCGGGGGGCGGAAAGGACCCGGCACCCCGCTCTTCGTCGGCCTGATTTGGTCCGGACACGCTCCATGAGGTCATTCTAAAACAGGCGGTCAGCAGCGAATCGGCCATGCGCATTGGTTGGCGTTGCCGAGGTGGAGACAGAGCGGTCCCGGATCGATGGAGCCCGAGCCGGGCCACCGTTACAACCGCCGTCGATTGGCATTTGGCAACTGCTTTCTTGAATGAGATTTTCATCCACGAACCTTTTTACCGTTCCGAACGAGCCTCCCCGCGCGACACCTACCCCGAAGCACCATGAGTAAAGACGACCTGCGCCGGCGCCTCAAGCGCCTCACCGGCGACCGCCCGAAGGCCGAACCGGCCGGGCGGCCCGTCGAGCCGTCGAACACTGCGGACCCCGAGGCTCCGGCCGTCGAGGCGGTGCGCGACGTCGCCTCGGCCAAGGAGCGCCTGCGCCGCCTGCTGCAGGCCAAGGGGCGGGGGCTGGAGTTCGCCGACGCCGTGCGCCGGATGGAGACGCCGTCGCACCGCCGCGACCAGCTCCGGAACGCCTCGACGAACCTCGAGGAGCTGGTCGACGGTGAGTGGCGGGAAACGCCCCATGGACGGGTCTTCGTCGTCGAGCGCCACTTTCCTCTCAACGAGTACCACGCCGGGGAGGTCCTGGGCGGTCTGCTCGAGGTGGACGAGGCCGTCCTGGAGCTGGTCGAGGGATGCCGCCCGCCCGGCTTCAGCTTCCGGCGCGCGGTCTTCCTGGACACCGAGACCACGGGGCTGGCCGGGGGCACGGGGACCCTGCCCTTCCTGGTCGGAGTCGGCCGCTTCACCGTCGAAGGCTACCGCTTCCGCCAGTTCTTCGTCGACGACCCCGCGGCCGAGCGCGGTCAGCTCGAGCTTCTCGGCGAATGGCTGGCCGACTGCGGCGGTCTGGTGACCTACAACGGCCGCTGTTTCGACTGGCCCCTGCTGCGCGATCGTTACCTGCTGGCCGGTCTGCGTCCCGACTTCCTGCGCAGCGAGCCGTCCCACGTCGACCTGCTAATGTGGGTGCGCCGCCTTTGGCGGCACCGCCTGCCGAGCTGCTCCCTGGGTGAGACCGAGCGCGGCGTGCTGGGCTTCGAGCGCACCGACGACGTTCCCGGCGCCGAGATCCCCGCCCTCTACTTCGCCTACCTGCGTGGCGCGCCGGTGGGCGAGCGTCTGGCCCGGGTCTTCTACCACAACGAGCAGGACATCCTCAGCCTGCCCGTGCTGGCCGCCCGGGCGCTGCGCCTGGTCGAGCGACCCCTGGAGCGTTTCGAGGACCCGGCCGAGCTCTACTCCCTCGGGCGTCTCGCGAACCTGGGGCACCGCCGCGACGAGCTCTGGGAGACCGCCCTGTCCTGCGGTCTGGACGGAGAGCTGGGCGCCCGCACCGCCCTCGAGCTCAGCCTGCACTACAAGCGCCGCCAGGATTTCGACCGCGCCCGGCCCCTCTGGGAGCGGCTGCGCCGCGGAACCTACGACCGGCGGCCCTACGAGGAGGAGGCCAAGTACCTCGAGCACCGCGCCCGGGAGTACGCCGCCGCTGCCGAGCTGATCGAGGAGGCCCTGGGCCGCGCCCGCCGGGTGCTGACCGACCCCGAGGCCCGACGCCGCGATCTCGAGAGCCTGGGTCACCGCCTGGACCGCCTGCGCCGCCGCCTCGCCGGTCTGCCGATCCGTCACGTCGGGGAGGCCGATGAACCCGCGAACTGACAGCTATGATCCCCTGCGCGTGCTCTTCCTGGGCGATGTCTTCGGCCGGCCGGGCCGTCGTGTAGTCGCCGCCTTCCTCCCCGAGCTTCGCCGCGAACTGGAGCCCGACGTCGTCGTCGCCAACGTCGAGAACGCCGCCGGCGGCGCCGGCATCTCGCCCAAGCCCCATCGGCAGTTGCGCCGCGCCGGGATCGACGTGATGACCTCGGGCAACCACATCTGGGACCAGAAGCCGGGGCTGGAGCTGCTGGAGACCGATGAGCACCTGCTGCGCCCCCTCAACTATCCCTCCGGCGTTCCCGGCCGGGGGAGCTGCCTGTTCACCGTCCCCGAGGATCGACGGCGGGCCGGAGCGGTCCTGGGGATGATCAGCCTTCAGGGCCGGGTCTTCATGCCCGTCATTGACTGCCCCTTCCGCGCCGCCGAGGCCGAGGTCGAGCGCTTGCGCGCCGCCGGGGCCGCCGTCGTGCTGATCGATTTCCACGCCGAGGCCACCAGCGAGAAGATCGCTCTGGCCCGCCACCTCGACGGCCGCGCGGGGGCCGTCTTCGGCACCCATACCCACGTGCAGACCGCCGACGAGAGCGTACTGCCCGGCGGCACCGCCTTCATCTCCGACGCCGGGATGTGCGGCCCCGTCGGCGGTGTGATCGGCGTGGTCACCGAAGAGGTCATGCCGCGCTTCCTGCGGGGGACCCCTTTCCGCGCCAACCCGGCTTCGGGTCCGGCGGCGCTGCACGGCGTCGTCGTCGACCTGGACACCTCCACCGGCCGGGCGGTCGCCGTCGAGCGAATCCAGCGCTTCGAGCGGCCGGATGGGGCTTGAGCCGGGGGGGGCGGTCTCCATCGACTGGATGTTTATCTGCCCCGCTTACTGAAAGGGAGCGTCACGACAAGGCAATACTAAAGCTCGCATTTGAATACAGTTAGCTTCCTGCTCTCCTTGACGGCCTTGGAGGCTGATTGGTAGCCTTTGTTCCTGACTCTCGGCATTCTGTCTTGAGCGGATCCTGGTTGCGTGCAACCAATCAGCTTAAGGGTATTGACAGGTTTGTGAGCTATAAAACATCTAGGGATAACCACCTGAAACTGAACCGATGTTGAAGGGTCAATGAGCCGCACTTAGCGTGCAAGTGCCGACAGCTACCTCACAAATGGCTCCAGATCGATATGCCAAACGTTATCATATCTGATAAAGCCCCTAATATATAGCAGTTAGCCTCATTTAACCGTGAGGCCCGGAATGATTGTCAGGAGTCGCGGCTTCCCGAAGCCCAGAGTTCGATAAGAAGCATCTGCTTCGAGCAGGTCGTGTTTTATCCCACAAAGCACGCATGGACAGTGACAACCTTCGCAGCCATAAAACACATAATAACCAGCTGTTAGCGATATACGCATGTTCAAGCACATGTGATAATTCCAACATATAAATAACAGGCTGTTAGGGATGCATGTCTATTCAGCCGCTTGTGATAATCCCTTCGATGACAGCTGGCTTGACGACCACTCAATCACAGCCGTTCTCGGCCGTTGACAACTCCCTTTAGCCGCTTGGAATGGACAGCGCCTATCCGCAATCCAATCCGCCCCGGTTTCGAGGGTCGATCCCCGACGGCACCGGCCGGGGGACAACGAGGAGCGCCATGGCCCCCACAGCCCCGCAGCGGACCATCGTCGTGGTCGGCGGTAACGCCGCCGGTCTGGCCGCGGCCTCGCGGGCCAAGCGCAGCGATCCGACGGCCCGCGTCGTCGTCTTCGAGGCCGGCCCGACGCCCAGCGTCAGCAACTGCAACTTCTCCTACGTTCTCTCGGGCAAGCTCGATGGCCCAAGCCGCGTGGTGGCCCATCCTCCCGGCTACTTCACCGCCCGGGGCCTGGAGCTGGAGCTGGAGTCGCCGGTGGTCGAGGTGCGTGCGACGGAGCGGCGGCTGCGTGTCGAACCCCGGGGCGGAGCCGCCTACGAGGCGGCCTACGACCGCTTGGTCTACTGCGCCGGAGCCCTGGCCCGCCGCTTGGAGGTTCCGGGGCGCGACGAGGGCGGCGTCCACGCCCTGCACTCCTATACCGACTTCACCGCGCTCCACGCCGATCTCGGCGGGCGTGATCCGGAGCGGATGATCGTCGTCGGAGGCGGGTTCAAGGCGCTCAGCGTCGGCGCCGCCCTGTCCCGCAGGTTCGCTGTGAGCCTGGTTTGCGTCGAGCCGCGTCCGCTGCCCGATCTGGCTCCGGAGCTGTTGGCGGTGCTCGAGGAGCACCTGGCCGGACTCGGTGTCGACGTGCACGCCGGGCGCAACCCCGCCGGTTACCTGCACGACCGTTCGGGGCGGCTGGTCGGGCTGGAGGCCGACGGCGCGACGATCCCGGGAGGCTTCGCCCTAGAGCTCATCGGCGTGCTGCCCAACACAGCCCCGCTGGGCGGAGCGCTGGAACTGGACCGCCGCAGCGGCGCCGTGGTCGTCGACACCCGCCAGGCGACCTCGCTGGACGGCGTCTACGCCGCCGGTGACTGCGCCGTTGCTCATCACGCCCTGCTGCCCGGCAGACACCATCTGCCCAACGGGGCTCTGGCCAACCGCGCCGGCCGCGTCGCCGGGGCCAACGCCGCCGGCGGCTCCCGGCGATCCGCTCCCGCCCTGGGCACCCGGGCCACGGAACTATACGGCCTGGAGCTGTCCCGCACCGGCCTGGGGTTGGAGGAGGCCCGCGCCGCCGGATACGACGCGCGGCGGGTCTACGTCAAGGCGCTCAACCACGCCACCTTCCACCTCCCCCGGGTTTATCTGCACGCCTCCGCCGTCTTCGAGGAGGGCTCCGGACGCCTGCTGGGCGTCCAGCTCGCCGGACCCTCCGGGGCAAACCACCGGATCAACGCCGCCGCCGCCGCCGTCGCCGTCGGGATGAGCGTCGGCGAGGCCGCCGGGCTGGACTTCGCCTACCACCCCCACAGCTCGCCGGTCTGGGACCCGCTGCTGGTGCTCTTCCGCGCCGCCCAGCGCCGTCTGGAGGAGGGCGAGTGAGGCCGTGGCGCCTCCCGCTTCTCCTGCCGTTGCTGTTGACCGCGGCCTGCACCGAGGTGGAGCAATCCGGGGAGGGTGCTGACGAGGCAACGTCGATCTCCGTCATCGACGACGCCGGGCGCACGGTGACCCTCGAAGCCCCGGCCGAGCGGGTGGTCGCCTGCGCCCCCGACGCCGCCGAGGTCGTCTACGCCCTGGCCCCGGCGGCGCTGGTGGGTCGCAGCCGCTACGCCGACTATCCCCCGGAGCTGGCCGCGCTGCCCGTCGTCGGCGACTTCTCCGTGATCGACGTCGAGCGCGCCGCCGCCCTGGAGCCCGAGCTGGTCGTGCTGGCCGGTCTCGAGCAGGAGCCGACTCTGGCCGGACTGGAGGCCCTGGGGTTGACCGCCTACGTCCATTATCCTGAGAGCCTCGACGACCTTGCCGCCGCCTACGAGCGTCTCGGCGAGCTGCTGGACGTACCCGGGCGCGCCGGCGAGTTGGCCGCCGAACTGGCCTCTGCCCGGGAGCGTCTGGCCGAGCGTCGACCGACTCGTTCGCCCCGGGTCTACCTTGAGATCAGCGCCGCACCGTTGATGGCCGCCTGCGCGGGCAGCCTGCAGCACGATATGCTGACCGCCGCCGGTTGCGAAAACGCCTTCGCCGATCTGCCCCGGGCCTATCACCGCGTCGAGCCCGAGGAGCTCCTCGCCGCCGACCCCGAAATCGTCCTGCTGCTCTCCGGGATCGGCGTCGAAGAGGCGGTGTCCCGCGCCGGCTGGTCCGGGATGTCCGCCGTCCGCGACGGGTGCGTCCACGCCCTTGAACCCGACCTGTACAGCCGGGCCGGGCCGCGCATCGTCCAGGCCCTCGACGAACTCGGGCGGATCATCGCCGCCTGGTCCGTCGATACCGGGCCGGAACGGTGAGTGGCCTCCTCGAAATCCTGCAAAGCGGGGCCGAGGGGCTGCTGCGCCTGGTCTATCCACCGGCCTGCGCTCTCTGTGGCGGACGCCTCGAGCCACCGCGCAAGCTGGGGCTCTGTCCGGAGTGCTGGCGCGGCGCGCCGCTGATCCGCCTGCCCTACTGCACCGCCTGTGGGCAGCCGCTCAACGCCGACGAGGTCCCGGGCGGACTCTGCCTGGACTGCCGACTCCAAGCGCCCCCCGTGGTCCTCCGCGCCGCCGCCCTCTACCGCGAACCCCTGGTCTCCCTGCTGCACCTCTGCAAGTTCGACTTCTGGGCTCCGGCGGCGGAGCAGTTGGCCGAGCTGCTCGTCGAGCGGGCCCACGCCCTGTTCCCGGATTGGCGGCCCGACGCCCTGGTCCCCGTGCCCCTGCACCCTCGGCGGCTGCGCTGGCGCGGCTTCAACCAGAGCGAGCTGCTGGCCCGCGCCCTGGCCGAGCACTGGGACCTGCCCGTCACCCCGGCGCTGCGCCGGGTGCGCGACACCGTCCCCCAGGCCCGTCTGCCCCGCGAGGCCCGACTGACCAACCTGCGCGGGGCCTTCGCGCCCCGTCGTCCCGCCGGGCTGCGCGGCGCCCGTCTGCTGCTCATCGACGATGTGACCACCAGCGGCGGGACCGTTTACGAGTGCGCCCGGACGCTTTCCGCCGCCGGGACCGCCGAGGTCCGGGCCTACCTGGTCGCACGCTCGTAGTATGATGATTGGCCACGGCTCGCTATATTGCCCGTAAAATGGCGTTTGTAACAAGAGCTGCAAACTCGCGCTCCCTTGGTAGAACTGCAGAAAGGAGCGTAATACAGCAATGGATCGCATGTTATCGATGGCTTGGTCCAAGAAAGGCTCCTAGTAGCTCTTGAGGTATGCGCTTTTCTTGCTCGAAGCTGTGGATCCGAAAGCCCTCGATCGACGATACACCCTACCGGGCAGCCGGGAACGATTAGATACCCCCGTCTCCGAACAAGTTCCGTCTATTGTCACCTTACCTTTCAGCGTTGCATACCACCTGGCCGGCCCCACCTCTTCACCCGAACGCGATTGAATACCATCGACTGCTTTCGATCCTTCCCTCAGCTTGCTGATTCCGGCGAGAACCCCTGAAAACGATTCGAGACCAACCCACAGCGGGAGCCTGATGGACCTACTCGTCAAGACCGCCGACTGGCTGATGAAAGGCCCGGCCTTCATCCGCTACCGGACCTTGAAGGACCTGCTGCCCGAGGCCCTCGGCGTTGATGTCGGCATCGACGACGAGGATGCCCTGCGTGAAGAGGCGGCCGCCGAACCCCTGGTCGCCGGCCTGATCGACGAGGTCAACGCCTGGGAGGACCAGCCGCCGCTCAAGAACCACAACAACGCCGCCCACCCCCTGCACAAGCTGGTCTTTCTGGCCGAGACCGGCGTCGACGCCGTGAGGCTGACCCCCGCCGTCGAGGCCGTCATGAACCACCAGTCCCCCGAGGGGCCCTTCCAGGTGCGCAGCATCCTGCCCAAGGCCTTCGGCGGAGACGGCGTCGAGCGCTGGACCTGGTTCGCCACCGACGCCCCGCTGACGAGCTACGCCCTGGTCAAGCTCGGCCTGGGCGACGACGAGCGTGTGCGCAAGAGTGTCGACTACCTGCTCTCGCGCCAGGAGGACTATGGCAGCCCCTGTTACGCCGATCCGAACCACGGACCCGAGTTCAAGGGGCCGGGCAGGCGCGGCGAGCCCTGTCCCTACGCCTCACTGATCACTCTGCGCCTGTTCTCGGTCATCCCCGAGCTGCGCGAGAGCGCCGCCGCCGACAGGCTGATCGAGTGCCTGCTCAACCACTGGAGCGAGCGAGGCACCGGCCGCAAGTACTACCTCTTCGGCATCGGCGGCACCTTCCTCAAGCCCAAGGCTCCGCGCATCTGGTACGACATCGTCCACTTCGCCGATGTGCTCTCCCGCTTCCCCCGCTGCCGCTACGAACCAGCCTTCACCGAGATCATCGCCGCCCTGCGCGGCCTACTCGACGACGAGGGCCGGGTGACACCGGGTTCGGTTTGGCTCAAGTGGAACCCCGACGGCCGCAGCTCCAAAGCCCCCAAACGCAACCAGGACTTCCCCCGGGGGCAGCCCGTCGGCCGGGACGAGCGCAACTGGTCGGGCTGGGAGTTCGTCCAGAAGCGCAAGCCCTCGCGCTGGCTGACCTATCTGGTCTGGATGATCCTCAAGCCTGCCGGGGCCGCCTGAGCCCCCCGGCGAGACCTCCGCCCCGGTCTCACCCCGCCCGAACCCCTCCGACGTTCCGCGACGAGGCGTTGGCACGTTTCTTGCGGAGTGCGGGGGCGGGCCGTCCAATCGGTCGCCCCGCCCTGCTGCAAGAAACGTGCCAACGCCGGGCGGGGGCCGAGGGCTTGCGTTCAGCGGGGGCGGGGTCTCGCCGGGTCGTCGGCCGGAGGGGGGAGCCGAGTTCTCGGGAGGGCCACGGCGGCGTGGTTTGGGAATGCAGCGAAGCCGCTCAATGGCGGCGAGATTGCTTTGGGCGTTAAGCTGTCGGAGCCGCCTGTTGCCAACAGCTTGCTGATAGTCCGGGCGCTTTCATGATAACAGCGAGTATGAGCGGCTCGTTTCTAATCGGTCCTGTGTCTGATTTTGATCCGTGATTTTCTGGATCCGCCGAAATTCGGACAGCCGGCGAGCCGCGACAAAACACTCGTTTGCTCGTTGTTACCCCGTGTCATCGAGTGCTGCAACAGGCGGCTCTTTAGCTCTTTCCCGGTCAGCCTTGGAGTGACCCCTCTCGTCGTCCAGCGCGACGATGTGACCCGCCCCCACCATTCCCAACGCCGAGTGCGACCATGCCCGACAAGCTGCACAAGGTTCTCGAATCGCTGAAGAAGCAGCCCTACCGGGGCAATATCACCCACTGGCGCGTGCTGCCGCCCCAGCCGCCGCAGTACGCCGATTTCCCCGATTGGCTTCATCCCCGGCTGGTCGAGGTCGTGCGCGCCTCCGGCGTCGAGCGGCTCTACACCCACCAGCGCGAGGCGATCGAGCTGGTCGGCGAGGGCCGCAATGTGGTCATTCAGACTCCTACGGCCTCGGGCAAGACGCTCTGCTACAACCTGCCCGTCCTCGACGCGGTGCTGCGCGATCCCGACACCCGGGCGCTGTATCTGTTCCCCACCAAGGCTCTGGCGATGGACCAGATGATCGAACTTGCCAAGCTGGCCGAGAAGCTGGACCCGGCGATCACCGCCGACACCTACGACGGCGACACCCCGGCCGACGCCCGTCGACGCATCAGGCGCTCGGGCAACGTGATCGTCAGCAACCCGGACATGCTCCACGCCGGGATTCTGCCCCACCACACCAAGTGGCTGTCCCTTTTCGAGCACCTGCGCTACGTGGTCATCGACGAGCTGCACACCTATCGCGGCGTCTTCGGCAGTCACATGGCCAACGTGCTGCGCCGTCTGCGCCGGGTGGCCCGCTTCTACGGCTGCAAGCCCGTCTTCATCCTCTGCTCGGCGACGATCGCCAACCCCGGGGAGCTGGCCGAGTCCCTGCTCGAGGAGGAGGTTGAACTCGTCGACCGCTCCGGGGCGCCTACGGCGCGCAAGCACTTCATCCTCTACAATCCGCCCGTGGTCCAGGCCAACACCGGAACCCGGGAATCCTACGTGATGCACGCCCGGCGCCTGGCGGCCAAGTTCATCGAGGCCGGGGTGCAGACCATCGTCTTCGCCACCTCGCGGATCAACACCGAGGTACTGGTGCACTACCTCAAGGATGTCGTGGAGAAATCGCCGGACCGCCGGGGTTGGATCCGCGGCTACCGGGGGGGATACCTGCCCCGGATGCGCCGGGGGATCGAGGCCGGGCTGCGCGACGGCACGGTGCGCGGCGTGGTCTCCACCAACGCCCTCGAGCTGGGCATCGATATCGGCAAGCTGGACTGCTGCATCATCTCCGGCTACCCGGGCTCCGTGGCCAGCACCTGGCAGCAGGCCGGGCGGGCCGGGCGGCGCTCCGGCGACTCCGTGGCCGTCTACCTGGCGCGCAACCTGCCCCTGGACCAGTACATCGTGCTGCACCCCGAGTTTCTTTTCGAGCAGTCCCCCGAGCACGCCCGCATCAACGCCGACAACCTGCTGATCCTGCTCGAGCACGTCAAGTGCGCCGTCTTCGAGCTGCCCTTCGAGAAGGGCGAAACCTTCGGCGGCGAGGACCTCGAGGAGATCCTCGAACTACTCGAGGAGGGGCAACTGGTTCACCGCGCCCAGGACAAATGGTTCTGGATGGCCGACTCATACCCGGCCCAGGACGTCTCCCTGCGCTCGATGACCCGGGACAACTTCGTCATCATCGAGCGCTCGGGGCGGCCCGCCGAAGGGGGAGACCTCTCCGGAGAGGGCTTCGACGAACGCCTGGACCGCTCGGGGATCAACCGCCCCCGAGTCATCGGCGAGATCGACTACTCGGGGGCCTTCTATCACATCTTCCCCAAGGCGATCTATGTCCACGACGGCGTGCAGTACCAGGTCGAGGAGCTGGACTTCGAGAACCGCAAGGCGTATGTGCGCCGGGGCGACTTCGACTTCTACACCGACGCCGAAGACAAGACCGCCGTTCATGTCCTAGACGTCTTCGACGAGGCTCCGCCGGCTCCGGCCCGGGCCTACCACGGCGAGGTCCACGTCGCCAACAAGGTCGTCGGCTTCAAGAAGATCCGCTACTACACACAAGAGAACGTCGGCTACGGCGACGTCGAGCTGCCCGAGCGCGAGATGTCGACCACGGCCTACTGGAGCCGTCTCTCCGGGAGTTTTCTGGCCGGGCTGCCCTTTAACAAGGTCGAGCTGGTCTCCGGACTCTACGGCGTCAAGTACGTGCTGCACAATCTGGCCGCCTTCATCCTGATGTGCGAGATCCGTGACCTGGGCACCGCCGTGGGAGCCGAGCGCGAGGGCGAGGAGCTCAAGAGCCTCTTCCAGACCGGTGATCCCCTGGCCGAGGCCGTCGGTGAGGATTTCGAGCCCCAAATCTTCCTCTACGACAACTACCCCGGCGGGATCGGCTTCTCCGAGAAGCTCTTCCTGCTGCACCGTCAGCTCTGGGAGGGCGCCCGACAGCGGGTGAGCGACTGCCCCTGCCGATACGGCTGCCCGTCCTGCATCGGTCCGGCCCTCGAGACCCGGGGCCCCCAGGGGACCGTCATCCCCGTGCCCCGGCGCAAGGAGGCCGCCCGGGTGATCCTCTCGCAGAGCTGCTGATCCGCGCCGACGCCCGTGGCCCGAACACCCTTTCCCCAGGCCCGGGAGCGCCCTCCCATCCGGCGGATGAGGTTTTGGCACGTTTCTTGCGCAAGGAGTCGGCCGGGAAAGATGCGGCTGCGACTCCGCAAGAAACGTGCCAAAACCGGCCCGGGCCGGTGGGTCGTCGTCCGGGTGTTATTGTGAACCCGTTGTGTTTTTTGATTGGGATGCATCTTTGTGAAGGCTGGTTTGTTTGACGGGTTGGATTGCCCCCGAGCTCTCTGGTGAGAAACGGTGGTGCGATCCAGCATTGTCGGGGAGGCGCTATGCGGACGCGGGCCGTCGAGATCGCCCCGGGTGTCCACTGGCTGTCCTTCGGCGCCGTCGAGGGCAATGTCTACTTAGTGCGTTCGAGCGTGCGGTTGGATGACGGCTGGGTCCTCGTCGACACCTCGACGGCCAAGCGGGCCGACGACATCCGCCGGGCCGCCGCTGGTCTCTTCGGGGATGCGCCGCCGACGGCCATCCTGATCACCCACGTCCACCCCGACCACACCGGCTCGGCCGGTGATTTGGCCCGGGGCTGGGGCTGTGCGGTCCACGTTCCGGCCGTGGAGCTGCCACTGGCGACGGCTGGCGAGCTGGCCGATCTCGAGCCTTTCGCCAACCTGCTGGACCGGCGGATCGTCCTGCCGCTGATGCGCCGGATGCCGCCGGAGAAGGTTCGGGCGATGCTGGCCGCCCAGTCCCTGGCCGATGTCGCCCGACCGCTGGAGACCGGCGACGGCGTTCCCGGGCTGCCTGGCTGGACGGTGATCGCCGCGCCGGGGCACTCGCCGGGCCACCTGGTCTACTGGCGGCGGCGCGACCGGGTGCTGCTGGCCGGCGACACAGTGCTGACCGTTGACGCCGGTTCCTTCCAGGGTCTGCTGGCCTATCTGTTCAACCCCCGCCGGCCCCGCGTCTCCCGTCCGGCCGGGTTCACTAATTGGGACAGCGCCCGGGCGTCGGCTTCGGTCAAGGCCCTGGCCCGGCTCGAGCCCCGGGTGCTGGCCACGGGTCACGGCCCGCCCCTGTGCGGCGGAGAGGCCGCCGACCGGTTGCGGGCTTGCGCGGCGGCGTTGTGAGGCTCCGGCGGCTCCGTTGGTTGACGCATCTCAAGGGCTATTGGTTATCCCCGAAACCCCGCGATAGCTTCCGATCGTCGGGCTCGATTCATCCGGCGGGGAGTTCGTTTGCATTCGACTCGATCCGCCATTGCAGTTACTGTTAGAAGGAACCTTGGGTAGCGGGGGGGGGCAACGGGGAAGGATTCGGCTCACCAGCTCGAACGACGGTTGGTTGTCTCGAACCGTCGGCCCGAATGACCGGCTTGATGAGATTGGCCTCTGCTGAGCCGGGGTTTTTGAGTTTGCTTGGTTACTCAGCCAGTTGTGTAGAATCATCGATTTAACATGACTCAATCGGCTCGTCTTTGTTTGCCTACCCCCTTTGCCTGCCGACTCCGATTTCCTTTGTCTGCCGATTCCGTTGAAGGATGCCGCCGACGCCGCCGCCGAGAAGCTGTTATAATAACGTGGTCATTCTCCCCGCGGGAGTCCATGCCCCCCTTCGCCCATCAGGTCAAGTGCCCTTTCTGCCCCACGGGCTTCGGCGTAGAATCCCACCTCTCGAAGCGCTACAATCCGTCGCGCCTGGGTTATTTCATCTGCGACGAGCCGAGCTGCGGTCGTCACTTCCGCGTCGAGGACCAGGCGATGTGGCTGGTCTACTACGATGACCCCACCGAGCGCCGGGTGCTGACCGTGGGACATCTGGAAAACGGCGTGGTGCGCCCCGGACCGCCGCCGAAGCGCGTGAGCAAACCGGAGGGCGATGCTGACTAGATTGACGACGACGCTGGCCTTGCTGTTGACCGGCTGCGCGGTCGCGGGCGGGGTCGTCCAACTCGAGTGGGACGGCACATTGGACTTCGGTGCCCTGGGTTATCTCGAGGACGCCTACAACGACTTGGCCGGTGAAGGCCTCGACCTAGTCGTGCTGCGGCTGAGCAGCCTCGACGGCGAGCCCTACCCGGTGCGTCGCCTGGGCGAACTGCTGGATGCGGCCCCCTTCCCCACGGCGGTCTGGGTGGCTCCGGCGGGTTCGCGCCTGGCCGGCCGCGCCCTGTTGTTGGGTTGGAGCGCTGACGGACTGTACGGCAGCCCCGGGATCCACTTCGGCAGCGCGGCGGTGTTGAGCCTCGATGAAACCGGCGGGCTCATCCAACCCGCTTCGGTCGAAGAGGACTGCGCCGCCGGTCTGCCCGCCGGTCTGGACTCCGGTTGGCCTCGCCTCTTGACCTCCGGCTACGTGGAGTTCACGCCGGGGCAGATGCGGGCCAGGGGCCTGGCCGACGGCACCGCGGCCAGTCTGGAAGCGGTCATCGACGAGATGCTCGGCGGGGACGGCGGCCTCCGCGAGATCGAGCGCCGCGAGACGGCCTGGCTCTGGCGCGGGCTGTCCTACATCGCCGAACCGACCACGGCCTTCCTGCTCTACCTGTTGGCCCTGTTCGCCTTCGGCTTCGCCGTCACCCACCGCAGCGGCTACTTCGCCCTGGCCCTGGGCGTGGGGCTGCTGATCAGCTCCGTGATCACCTTCATCTACCTGCCGGTGAGTGTTCTCGGCCTGGTGCTCGTGCCCCTGGGGGTGCTGTCCATCAGCCTGGACCGCCCGTTGCGCCTGGGCGGGCTGGGCGGACTGCTGGGCCTGGGTTCGCTGCTCGCCGCCGGGCTGCTGTTCTACACCCCGGACTCCGTAGGCGTCTCCAGCGCCGTGCTGACACCGACCCTGCTGGTCGTCGGCGTCTACTACCTCTTCGGCTACGCCGGCGCCTTCTTCAACCAGCTCCTCGACGGCGGACGCCGTCTGCGCGGCTTGTTGGGTCGCTGGGGCCGGGCCGTGCGCGGGATGGACCGTCGCCGTCGCGGTTGGGTGCTGCTCAATAACGAGCTCTGGCCGGCGCGCTTCCGCAAGCCCGTCAAGCGGGGGCAGCCGGTCCAGGTGGTCGATATCCGCCGCTCCCAGTTGATCGTCACACCGCTCGTTGGAGGAGGACTCGAGCAAGGGGGCCTGGCGCACGAGGACTGAGGACCGAAGATTGATCCCCTCGGCGGATCGGTCCACGATTGGTCCGGCTTCATCAGCCTTGAGACTCCGCGACTCGCTGACAGCCCCGTTTTCCGGGGCTTTTTGTTAATGGATAGGGACCATCACAAGAAACTGGATCAGCATCGACACCTCTGGGAGCGGCTGTCCGGATGTTAGGCGCCATGGAACGTAATCGGCCTGATTTGGTCCGATCACGTTCCATGATGCCTATTATGATAACCGCCTCAGGCAGCTTGATCGAGGCGCCGATACGTGCCCCCGACTGATTAGAAAGGGAGGAGCTGTGGCTCCTCCCATCGTCATCCGAAGATAATGCTCACGTTCAGTATCGAAGCGCTACTGGTCGTTTTCCTCGGCCTTGTCCCGGCGCAGCAGCTCGTAAAAGGCCAGGGCCGGGGTGAAGGCCAGCAGGATCATCGTGACGTAGACGTTGGGCCTTGCTCCACCGCTAACCGCCAGCCAGGCCAGCACGGCGCCCAGGGGAACGGGCAGGAGCAGGGCGAAGCGCAACGGCTTCCAGGACCACTGCCTGCCCAGCAGGGTGAAGACGCCCAGCAGCGTCAGCAGGCCG
The DNA here is from genome assembly GCA_014728185.1 of Candidatus Coatesiibacteriota bacterium. Taxonomy (GTDB): domain Bacteria; phylum RBG-13-66-14; class RBG-13-66-14; order RBG-13-66-14; family RBG-13-66-14; genus WJMB01. Next base: position 5,688 of record WJMB01000081.1, on the reverse strand, counting down.
CCGAAGACGGCCAGGGAGGCCCAGGGCAGCCAGCTCAGCCCGATGCGGGTGAACTCATCGAGGTAGATCAGATCGCAGAGGCGCGAGACCCCGGCGAAGACCGCCGCGTAACCGACGATGATGCGGGTCTGGCTCAGCGGTTTGAAGGAGCGCAGCTTGCGCGCCCGGCGCTGAAAGAGGTCGTTCTGCTTGAGGGCGAAGCGCCGCAGCCGCTTGAGCGTGCTGAAGACCGCCCCGACGAAGCCCAGGCCGACGCCGATCCAGGTGAAGATGCCGTCGTAGTGGCCCAGGAAGGTGTCGTCGGCCATTTCGCCCAGCACGTATCCCACGAAGAGGGAGAAGCCGTAGTTGAAGGCCAGTGAGAGGGTCAGGCTGGCGTACCGGCCCAGATCGCCGATGGAGCCGTATTCCTTGAAAGGCTCCTCGATATCGGTTGTCGAGATTGCGGACTGCTTGGCCACACTGTCTCCAGAGTTCGAGATACGTCGGTGGGAACGTTGAACCGGTTGATAATGATACCACAACGCGACGGTGAATGCTCCGCGGCGTGCCCTTGCTGACTAAACGTCGTGACGGGCGGCGCGGTTCCCCGGCGGGGTGCTCAGCGGTTGAACCAGCGGCGGATCTGGGCCTCGGTAAGCTCGGCGGTGGTCGGCCGGCCGTGAGGACAGGTCGACTTGTTGGGTGAGGCCAGCAGGCGGCGGATCAGACCGACGAGCTGCTCGCGATTGAGGCGGTCGCCGGCCTTGACGGCGGCCTTGCAGGAGATCGAGACCAGGGCGGCGCGGCGGCGCTCGGCCAAAGGGGCGTCCTCGCCGACGTCGCCCAGCTCCTCGAGGATCTCGCGGGTCACCCGCTCCTCGTCGCCGGCCCCGACCATCTGAGGCACGGCCAGCACGCGGAAGGAGTCGGCCCCGGCGGATTCGACGTGGAAGCCGAAAGCGGAAAGCAACTCGAGGAGCTCGGCCACTCGGGCGGCGCGGCGGGGGTCCAGCTTGATCCGCGGCGGCAGCAGCAGTTGCTGGGAGGGTGCCGGGCGCTCGGCGTCGTGGGCGGCCAGCTCCTCGTAGATCACCCGCTCGTGGGCCGCGTGCTGGTCGATGACCAGCAGCTTGTCGCCGTGCTCGACGAGGATAAAGGTGTCGGCGAACTGGCCCTGAATCTGGTAAGGTGCCTCCTCGTAGAGCTGGCGCGCCGCCTCCGGGGTGAAGTTTAGCTGGTCGTCGGGCAGAGCCGGCTTATCGAGAGGTCGCGGCGGGGCTCCGGCGCTCACGCGCCCGCCTCGCGGCCGACCCACGGTGAAGGGGACGCCGTCACCCGCTCCGCCGTCGACGACACGGGGTTCTCGGGGGGAGCGGAGGTTGGGCTCGCGGGAGTATTCTTCGTCGCGGCGGGGCCGTGAGCGGGTCGGTGGCTCCTCGCCGCCTCCCAGGGGTGTGGCGGCGATCAGGTCCTCCCCGGCCTCGGAGAGCGCCCGCGTCACCCCGGCCATGACCAGGCGGCGCACAGCGGCGTCGTCGGCGAACTTGACCTCACTCTTGGCCGGGTGGACGTTGACGTCGACCTGTCGTCCGGAGAGCTTGAGGAAGACCACGGCCTGGGGGTAGCGGTCCTTGGCGCCGACGCCCCGGCAGGCCGCCGCCACGGCCTCGACCACCTGGCGGTCGTTGACCGAGCGGCCGTTGACGAAGACCAGGATCCCGCTGCGGTTGGCCCGGCTGATCCGGTTGGGGTGCCAGATCACTCCGGTTATCCGCCCGAGGCCCGGGCTGGTGTAGTCTAGTGCCAGGGGCTCCCGCCCGGCCTTGAAGTAGTCCACGCAGCGATGGTACAGGTCGGCCGGGGGCAGGGCCAGGCGGCTCTTGCCACCGGCGGTCAGATGGAAGGCCGTTCCGGGGTTGGCCAGGGCCATCCGGGAGGCGACGTCGACGCAGGCGCTGCGCTCGGCACGGTCGCTCTTGAGGAACTTCTTGCGCGCCGGGACGTTGTAGAACAGCTCGCGGACGACGATGTCGGTGCCCACCGGGGAGCCCGCCTCGCCGAAGCGGACCAGGCGGCCGCCCTCGTAGACGACCTCGCTGCCTTTCTCATCGCCCCGGAAGCGGGTTACCAGCCGCACCTTGGCCACCGCGCCCACGCTGGGCAGGGCCTCGCCGCGAAAACCGTAGGTGCGGATCAGCTCCAGATCCTCGAACTGGTCGATCTTGCTCGTGGCGTGGCGGGTGAAGCAGAGCCGGGCGTCGGCGGGTCCCATCCCGTGGCCGTCGTCGCTGACCCGGATCAACGCCTTGCCGCCGCCCTCGAGCTCGATCTCGATGCGCGAGGCCCGGGCGTCCAGGGAGTTCTCGATCAGCTCCTTGACCACCGAAGCCGGCCGCTCGACCACCTCGCCGGCGGCGATGCGTTCGTAGACCAGCGCCGGAAGAACCTTGATCTGTGTGGCGTTTTCCATGCCGACAATTCTACAAGGCCGGGCGTGAAACGACAAGGCCTCCGACGCAGCCCGAGACCCTCGCCCACGGCCTGGGCGATAGATTGGAGAGACGCCGAAGCGGGCCGGATGTGGCACGTTTCTTGCGCGCGGACGGGTGGCTTGGCGCCCGGCTCCGCACGACTCCGCAAGAAACGTGCCACATCCGGCCCGCGGCGCGACCTGAGTTCGTGGTGGATTGGCGAGGGTCTCGGGCGGTCAGGCCGGCTCGTCGTCGGCGCCTTCGAAGAGGCCTAGCAGCTCGCCGAAGAGCTCCTCGGGCGGAGTGCGGTAGCCTTCGTAGAGCCCGCCGACGACCAGCCCCTCGGTGAGGGCCAGGACCAGCTCGGCCAGCCGGACGCCGCGCTTGCCGTCCAGGCGGGGGTAGGCGCGCACCAGGGCCTCGGCCAGCAGGCCGCGCAGTCGGGCTTGGCGCTGGGCCAGCAGTTCACGGGTGCGTTCGGCGCTGCCGTCGTCGGAGAGGAACTCGAGCAGGCGGGAGCGGTGGCGGCGGTAGGCGGCGAAGTCGTTGAAGACCACGTAGCCGAAGGCCACCAAACCGCCTACGCCGCTCTGGTTGACGGCCAGGGCCTCCTCGAAGCGTCGGATCAACTCGTCGGCCTCGGCTTGCCAGACGGCCTCGAGAAGATCGTTCTTGGAGGCGAAGTGGTCGTAGAGCGAGGAGACGGCTAGGCCGCACTCGGCGGCCACGGCGCGCATCCGCATCCCGGCCAGCGGGGTGTCCTCCAGCAGGCGCCGGGCGGCGGCGACGATCAGCTCGCGTTTGTCGGTGGGCTTACTCAAGCTTGGCCGGGGGATGAAGGTCCTTTTGATTATCCCCCCGGGCGGGGGTGCGGGTCAAGGGGCCTTAGCCTCGCCGGGATTCGAGGCGTTTCCGGGCCTCGGGGACCTGGTCCAGCAGGCCGGATATTAGCTCACAGGGCAGCTCGGAACATTCGGCGCAGGTCTTGAATCCCTTCTCGATGGCGCAGGCTCGGATCTTGCACTCCGGGGCGTGACAGCCCAGTGGTTGCGGTGGGCGGGCGAAGCAGCCGTCACAGGGCAGGTCGGCTACATCGACCTGGGTGTTGTAGAGTTCGCTCCACTGCCGGGCGACCTCGGCGAAGGCCGCCTGGTCATTGGCGCGGGTGGCGATGAAGGCCGGGCATTCGGCGCACTCCAGGCCGCAGCATCCTCCGTGTTCCAGCATGTTCACTCCTTGGACCAGACGCCGAAGACGTGGCCTTCGGGGTCGCGCAAGCGGGCGTAGAAGCCCATTCCACCGCCGATGTCGGTTTTGGGGACCACCACGGTTCCGCCGGCGGCCTCGACCTTTCCCTGGATCGCCTCGATGTCGGCGACCTCGAAGTAGATCACCGGGTGCTCGACGTCGGCCGTTGGCTCACCGCCCAGGTTGTCGCCCAGGTTGAACATCTCCGGGCCGCCGTAGCTGGTCTTGCCCCAGTCGAGGACGTTGCAGTAGAACTCGAGCTGGGACTGCCGGTCCTCGGCCGGCACCTCGAACCATACGATCCGGCTCATCGCGCTCCTCTCATTGGTTGTCCGGTTTGATCAATCGCTTGTGGGATCGCATACCTTGGTAGGTCCGGGTTGCGACTGTAATCTGCTGATCATCTACGTGCGGCGACGGATGCGCCCGCCACATGTCAGCAGTCAAAAAGCGGCGCCTGCAAGGGGCCTGCTTGGTGGAGAACCTGCCCCGCATAGCAGCCGGTAAAACGACCAGCCGATCGTCACTCGATTAATAACTGCATTATTACCAAGCAATGAGGCTGCGCCTGGTAGTGTCTGAATCAGGGCCGGACACAGCCAATCAGCGATTGCCTGCTCGGTGAGCTTTTCAATAACCGCCCTGCTATAGTCCGATCACGTTCCATGATGCCAATCGCTATTCCTGAAGTGTTTCCGGGCTGCGCCGCTCTCCGGGTTCAATCCGGTGACCGCACGTGCCGCAGACCGGAGGCTCGCCGATCCACTATTCGACTGATGGATAAGCATTATTCGGTTGACCGATATTTTGCTGATAGAACCCGCTGGAGCTGACGGTGTCGAAGAGGGGATCGGCGGCGAAGGCCGCGGTGGGTTTTAAGACCACACTGACATAGTAGTCCTCGTTCCAGTCTGCGGGTACCAGGGTGGTCAGGTCCGGAGCGGCGATCACCCGGGTGACACCGTCGGCGAAGTTGTAGAGTTTCATGCAGTTGAGGGGGTTTTGGTTGTTCCAGTCGGCGGCAGCCGCCGGTTCGGTGTTGGGTCCGTTGACGAGGGGGTAGTCGATTTCATCTTCGTGCATCTCGCCCAGCCAGAGCAGTAATCGGGCGTTTTCCAGGTACTCTCAACTCGTCCACCACATATCGGCTACGCAGACGACCTCCATGGTGCGGCAGTCGTAGACGCCAAAATTACCAACACTGGGGCTGGCCCAATAGCGGGAGCCGTCCAGCCAGAGTCCGAGCTCGCCATACTTGCGCAGGGGGGCTTCACCGACGACACCCTTGCCTACTGTTATCAGGAATCCGGCATGGTTGACGTGGTCACCTGTGGCGAGCACGAGGTGCCGTTCGTCGGGGGATTGGCTATAGCGGGCCTGGTAACCCAGCTCACCCTCGGCGGCATTGTCGATGAATGCTTGCACGGTTGCTACCAGTGCGGCGGCTTCACCCAAACGGGCCGTCGTCTCGATATCGGTCAGGGCCGCTAAGGCTTCCCGATCGATCAGAAAAGGACTGGGCGCCCAGCCCGTGGTGCCGTCCTCCAGGATCACTTCACGCCAAAGGATATGCCCTCCGGGGTCGTCGGGGCGATACTCTTCGAATTTGTCGACCGCGGTGACCAATTGCTCCCGCCGCAGGAGGGCGATGCGGGGCTGGTCCGAACCCGCTGCCGAGTGTACCGGTAACTCTTCGGCCGTACAGATCAAATCCGGCGGGGTCGTCGGGGTTTCGCTTTCCTCGGTGTTAGCCGTTTGGTCACCCTGTTCCTCCATGCCGGTCAGCTCAAGGACGGGGGGTTTCTCGGCCTGCTCATCGACCCTCTCATCGGCACAGCCCGCGATTAAGGCGAGCAGAAGCAGAGCGGCTAATCGATACTGCTTAAGGCATCATGGAACGTGTTCGGACCAAATCAGGGCTGATTAAGAGAGCTTCACGAGCGAGAATTAGCTGTTTTGTTGCGTTCAGCTAAAATCATGATACGAT
>WJMB01000080.1 GCA_014728185.1 Candidatus Coatesiibacteriota bacterium | reverse complement strand
CCTATCACGGTGGGTTCAAACGCAACTTCAGGCTCTTTATCAGGGAAAGGTCGTTCCGATTCAATCACAGAGACGACGAAAACACTCTCGACTACCTGCAGGATGCACTGCTCAATTGGTCCGATCAGGTTACATGATGCCCTGCGATATTATAAACGTCATCTATTGCCGGCCTGAGAACCCCTGATAGCTTTTGTCCACTTCGAATCGATGCCTTTCACGGGGAGACTGGAAAGGCACTTACACAATGCGAATCTCTGAGCTATCGAGATAGGTTAAGTTTGTTCTGATAATCCAACAACCAAGATTGATTTGCGGCGGTGAAGCTCGCTTCAGGCAATTGAGCTACCGCGTGGAGACCCCCCCCCCGAACTCGCAAGGCGAAGCGGGGGGGTCGCGGATACATCGCCACTGCTTTTCCGGGTTAGCCCTCCATGGTCCATTCAGAGATACCGAACCAGTGGCCGGTGCCATTGATCGAGTCGAGCTGGGCTTGGAGCAACTCGAAGTGGGCGGTCTCCATCTCGGCCAACTGCTCGAAGGTCGCCTTGACCTTGGGGTCCTCGCAGCGCTCGGCCTGATCGGTGTAGAACTTGATGGCCGCGCGCTCCTGGTCCATGGCGGTCTCGATGGCGCCGAGCTGGTTGACGCCCTTCTTGCCCAGGGTGCGCTCGGAGACCGGATCGAGTTGGGGGACGAGACGTGAAACCGTGGTGTGGGTCACCTTGCGCGAGGTGACCTTCTCACGGTCCATGGCCTGCTTGAGCTGCCGGCGCAGGATGTCGAAATGGTCGACCTCCTCGCGGGCCAGGGTGATGAACATGTTCTTGCCGGTGAGGTCCTCGGTGTCGCGGGCGAACTCGAGGTAGGTGGTGAAGCCGGTGATCTCCGACTCCAGGGCGGCGTGCAGGGCTTCGATGACGGTCATCGGACATTCCTCCTCGATAAAGAGGCCTTGAGTCTGCGGAGCTTCGCTAATCAATCGATAAGACCAGTTATCAGACCGAAGACAAGACCGGTCGGGCTGGTCGAGCGGTTAAGGCACTCTAAGATACTTCTCCGATGAGCGGCGGGTTCCCTTCCCTCCGCTCAGACCTGGAAGCGGAAGTAGATCACATCGCCGTCGGCGACGACGTAGTCCTTGCCCTCGATGCGGTAGAGGCCCCTCTTCTTCAGCGCGGCGAAGGAGCCGTGTTCACTGAGCTCGTCGAAAGCGGCCACCTCGGCGCGGATGAAACCCCGGGCGATGTCGGAGTGGATGGCCCGGGCGGCCTCGATAGCCGTCGCGCCGCGACGGATGGTCCAGGAGCGGGCCTCCTTGGGACCGACGGTGAAGAAGACGTGGAGCTCGAGGGCCTCGAAGCAGGCCCGGACCAGCTCGTCGACGATGCCGCCGGGCACGCCGAACTCACTGCGGAACTCGGCGGCTTCATCGGGTTCCAGGCCCCGGATCTCGTTCTCCAAGCGGCCGTGAACGATCACGGGCCGGTGGTCGCAGTGCTCGGCGACGCCCTCGAGGGCGCTTTTATCGAGGGAACAGTCCAGGTCCACATTGACCACGGGGATTAGCGGTTTCATGGTCAGCAGGCCCAGTCCGCGGACCAGCTCGGCCTCGTCGGCCTCCAGCTCGATCTCCCGGGCGGGACGGCCCGCTTCCAGGGCGGCGGCCAGGCGCTCCAGGGCGCCCTCCTCGCGTCGGACACGCTCCTGAGCCTTCTTGTCGCCCCGGTCCACCCCGCGCCCCACGCTGCCCAGCCGGGTGGTCACCGCTTGGAGGTCGACCACGCCCAGCTCGAGGATGAAGCTCTCCAGGTCGCGCAGCGGGTCCAGGGAGCCGACGGGGTGGGGCAGGGCCGGATCGTCGAAGGCCCGCAGCACCACCATCAACGCCTCGGCGCGGCGCAGCTCGCTGATGAAGCGGGCGGCCACGGCGCCGCCGCCCTCGCCGGCGCCCAGGCCGGCCACGTCGAGGAACTCGATCTGCGTCGGGGTCTTCTTCTTCGAGCTCTCCAGCTTGTGGAGCCAGTCCAGCCGCTCATCGGCCACGGAGGCCGTTTCGAGGTTGACCTTCACCGCGCCGCCGCCGTAGGCGTGCAGCTCGTAATCGGCCCCGGTCAGGGCGTTGAAAACCGTGGTCTTGCCCGACTGGGGCAACCCGCAGATGCCGACCTTCATCGCTACCTCGTGGTTGGACTGGTTGTCTTCGCTGGACGCAGGGCAGTATAGCAGCGCCCGGCGCGGCTGTCGAGGTCGACGACCTCCGGTTTGACAGGCCGAACAGGCGGCGGCCGCAGAAGCGCTCCTCTGATGAAAGACAAGCCGCGCGCATCCCGTCAACTGGTTATGTCAGACCAAAGGGGGCCGGTAAGTGGCGGCGACAAGGTGTATCAGTTTATTATCCACCACGCAGGTGGCTTGTTTTTCTGCTCAACCGATCTCAACTCGTCTCGCAAGCGCATCAATAACAAGCTGCAAAGATGCCCATGATCCTTCCGTGATAAATGCGCGACGTCCCAAACGGCGAGTACCTGCTTGAAGAACCGCCCGTTTACCGCCCCGTTTTGGACCGAACACGCTCCAGAATGCGTATACGAGTATGCGCGAAACCTTCTGCCGATTTGTCGGAGCTGTTTCACCCCATCGTTAGGCCCTGTTCAGTTATGCCGCGGTTCGCGTCGTCAAGCGATCCCTCCCTTCATGCGACTCTCATCGGCTGTGGATATTGCTTATAGTTCTTGTGATAATCCCATCCGGGATCATGACTCCACTTCGATGCCGGAAGATTGCCTTTCGGGGCCTAGAGTACACGCTACCCCTTGACATCGCCCGCGCGACGTACTAAACTTCCGTCCAACAAAGCTGGACCCTCGATTTTCCAACGTTTTCCAAGCGAAAGCATCGTCCGAGGTAGAGTTATGGCACACAAGAAGGCAGGCGGCTCCTCTCGCAACGGCCGCGACTCCGAATCCAAACGACTGGGCTGCAAGCGTTTCGCCGGCCAGTTCGTCACCGGCGGCTCCATCCTGGTGCGTCAGCGCGGCACCGAGTTTCATCCCGGCCCCGGCGCCGGTCTGGGGCGCGACCACACCCTGTTCGCCAAGATCGACGGCCGCGTCAACTACTACACCAAGCGCAACCGCCGCTACATCAGCGTCACCGCCTAGCCGACGGGTGCACCCGAATCATCCGGCGACGGCCCGCTTGACGAAGGGGCCGGCCCAAGAACCCGTTTCTCCACCTGTTTGGTATTCGCAAATCGCCTGCTCGGGTAGTCCCACAGTTGTTCACCCGTTGCCGATTATAATTACCGCCCAGGATCAAATCCGCGTAGACAACGAAGCGGCAAGCTTCAACGTCGGACTGTCGAGAGCAAGCGGCGGGTCGGTCGCGAAGGCCCACCGAAAGATTGACGACATCCCGCCGCCGAAGTGCGTCAACACTGTCTTCACCGAGCCGAAGCCGCCCGAGGGCGGTTGTTCTTTATCAACCGCCGAACACCGCCACCCATAAACGAGCGAGTCAGCATGTTCATCGATCGCGCCATCATCACCGTGAAGAGCGGCAAGGGCGGCGATGGCGTCGTCAACTTCCGCCGGGAGAAGTACGTCCCCCGCGGCGGACCCGACGGCGGCGATGGCGGCGACGGCGGCTCGGTCTTCCTGCGGGCCACCCGGCACCTCAACACCCTGGAGCGCTTCCGTTACCAGCCCCGCTACGCCGCCGAGGACGGCAAGCCCGGGGAGAAGCAGAAGCGCACCGGGGCCTCCGGCGACGACCTCTACATCGACTGCCCCGTGGGCACCCTGGTCTACCTCCAGCCCGAGGACGAGCTGCTGGCCGACCTCGACGAGCACGGCGCCGTGGTGCCCATCGCCCGGGGTGGACGCGGCGGTCGCGGCAATCACAACTTCGCCACCCCGACCCGCCGGGCGCCGCGCTTCGCCACACCGGGCCGCTCCGGCGAGACGCTGCGTCTGCGCCTCGAGCTTAAACTGCTGGCCGATGTCGGTCTGGCCGGGATGCCCAACGCCGGAAAGAGCTCCCTGATCGCCCGCCTCTCCAACGCCCGTCCCGCCGTGGACTCCTACCCCTTCACCACGCTGACGCCCCACCTGGGCGTGGTCACCGTCGACCGCGAACGACAGTTCGTCATGGCCGACGTCCCCGGCCTGATCGAGGGCGCCGTGGACGGCGCCGGTCTGGGTCACGACTTTCTGCGCCACCTCGAACGTGCCCGCCTGCTGGCCGTAGTCATCGACACCGCCGGCACCGAGGGCCGCGATCCCCTCGATGACTACCGCACAATCCGCGCCGAGCTGAGCGCCCATGACCCGGAGCTCGACGAGTCCGTAACCCTGGTCGTCGCCAACAAGTGCGACCTGCCCGCCGCCCGAGAGAAGCTGGACGAGCTGCGTCAAGCCGTGGAGTTGCCCGTCGTCGCCGTCTCCGCCGCCACCGGTGAGGGCTGCGAGGAGCTGGTCAACCGCCTGGCCGCGCTGCTGGCCGCCGACGGTCTGTGGGAAGACATCGATGAGCCCGACGTCGACGAGCCCTACGATCCCCTGGCCTGATGCGACCCGCCATCCGGAAACGACCGCTCCGGCCGGTCAAAATCACCGGGCGAAAATGCCCCTTTGCTATGGTCAAGCCGCGTCGCTTGAATTATACTTGCCACGGTATTGATCAAAAAACATACGGGAATCGCCAATCCAGGAACCACCGTCACCGACCTCCCCCCCCCTTTACCTTCAACCCCCACACCAATGCTGCTACCCGGTTATAACGACAACATCCGGCTCAACGACGAGGTCTACCACGTCCAAACCGAGACGCGGGGGACCAAGGAAGCCCCGTATATCGTCACCCTGGTCTTCACCGAGGGCAAGATCCTCTACCGCCGCAAGACCGAATGGCTGGGCGCCGTCGACTCCCCCGAGGCCCTCAAGCAGTTCAAGGAGCTGCTCAACGAGCAGCACAGCGATATTATCAAACAGCTCAAGAACGACACCCTCGAGCGCGCCGACGCCGAGGAGCAGAAGCGCATCGAGATGGACGAGAAGAAGCTCATCGCCCGCTTCCTCGACGAATGGGCCAGCGAGTAGCGTGGACCATCCGTGAGCCGGTTTTTGCGGTGTGATTTTTATAAGGGATTATCACCTGAAACTGAACCTACGTCGAAACCTAAAAACAGCGGCATTTAGAAAGGATGTGCCGACAACTTCCGCATGAGGGCCTTCAGCTCGACGGGCCAAAGAGGTTTACATATCAGCTAAAAAAGCACATGATAACAAGTTATTAGCGATATATGCCTGTTCAGGAACGTGTGATAATCCCTTGTAAAAACGGACTGGAGCGATTCCAGCCCGTTTTTGCATTCAAAGGGTCTTGTTTACCCGACAAAGCGCCGGTTGAAACACAGGCCCAACCAGGTTACAGAGCAACTATGGCTCGTCGTCGTCATTTGCCGCCCGCGCCTGAGAGCTGCGAGCTACGACGACAAGGGACGTGCTCAACAGAAGGCCTCATGGAGCATGATCGGACCTGATCAGGGCGGATAAGGAAAGGTTCAATGAGCGGGTAGCCGTTGCTTGGGTGTGTCCGGCTTTGACCCCGATGCAAGCATGCGCAGTCTTATTGCTTGATAATATAGCAGTTATGTGTCGAGTAGCAGCCGGATGAATGATTAAGTCAAGCTGCTGTCAGAGTAGATTGTCCCCAAAGCTCGCAGATTGTCGCCATCGCTTGGTAACTGCTCATCAAACAAGGACCTTCTGCTACTACACGGGTATTGTTTGCATAAGACAATCTAAATCCGGTCAGAGCAGGGTACATGATCCCCGGATGTTTACGGCGGACGATCGCCAAGGAGCAACCCAAACCAAGCATCTTTGAAAAGGATGTGCTCTAAGCAAGGTCGTGCTGCTCCAAAACAAGGAAGGGGTTCAATCAGTAGAACCTGTGGGATGGTTGAGGAGTGAGCGCGCCAACTGGGGTCGCTGAAGAATGCGCCGAGTGCAAAGTGTTGCTAACGCTTAAGAAAGCGCTCGAGGCCAGGCCTGTCGCCCGTCCTCAAGCGCTTTTCCACGACCGTCCGAGACACGATCCAGGCCCGGTCTAGACCTGGGGCTTGAAGTAGAGGATCAGCACCACGGCCGCCGCCCAGAGCAGAACAGTCACCAGCAGGTAGGGGTCTTTCGAGAGGATGGCCGAGGGGTTGTCGCCCAGGCCCTTCTTGTCCACGTCGTAAAGGTAGCGGAAGATGCCGAAGAGCACGAAGGGCAGGGTGTAGATCAGGGCGTTGGTGCCGAAGCGGGCCACGGTGTCGGGCCACATGGTGTAAAGGCTGTAGGAGATCACGGTGGCCGTGGTCACCACGGCGCTCATCTGATCCAGCAGGCGCGGCGAGTATTTGCTCAGGGTCTTTCGGTGAACAGCCGCGTCCTCCTTCAAGGCGGCCAGCTCGCCCCGGCGCTTTTCCAGCGCCAGAAACAGCGCCAGAAAGAGGGTCACCATCAGGAACCAGCTCGAGGGGGCGAATCCCGGCGGGGCGTAGGGCAACTCGACCAGAGCCTCGACGCCGGCGATGGCCCGCAGCACGAAGCCCACGGCGATGATGAAGACGTCGAGGATCACCACGCCCTTGGCCCAGAAGCTGTAGAGCAGATTGAGGGCCAGGTAGACGGCGCCGACGACGGCGAAGTTGGGTGAGATGATCCAGGCCAGGTACAGCCCGCCCAGACCGAGCAGCGCCGACCAGACGAAGCCCAGGGAACGCGGCACCACCCCGGAGGCCACCGGACGGTGGCGCTTCTCGGGGTGTCCGCGGTCCTTCTCGGCGTCGACGGAGTCGTTGAGTGAGTAGACGGCGCCGGAGAGCATGCAGAAGACCCCGAAGGCCGCCAGGGCCACCAACAGCGCCTGGGGTATCACAAAGAGTTCACTGAAGACCACACCGGCGAAGAGGATCACGTTCTTGATCCACTGGCGGGGTCGCATCAGCTTGAACAGACCGATAACTACTTTCATGTTCCCTCCGGTAATCCCTGATCAATTTCAGCTCTCATTGTACCAAAAAGGGCCGGCCCGGGCCGACCCTTTGTATTGCCTTTGCAATCGGTCTAGAACCAGTCGTCGAAAACGTCCTCGACGGCGTCGGCTACGGTCGAGACGCCGCTCCAGTCGGCGATGGTCTCATTGAGCGTCTCCACGGCGTCGGTCAGGTTGTCGTGGAGCGTCCGGAGCTGTTCGGTTGCGGCCTCGGCCAGGGCGGCGTTGACGTCGGCGAGCATCTGGTTGGCGGTGTTGATTTGATTGTTGAGCGTGGTCATCAGCTCGATGTTCTGGTCGACGATCCACTGGGCGGTGTCCATCTGGGCCCTGATCATGCGCAGGCTGGAATCGGTGATCTGCTCGTGGAAGTCGACGACGAGCTGGGCGCTGTTGGCGACCGGGGCGAGGATGATGCTGGTGGGGTCCTTGAAGTCCACGGTGGGGATGGGCATGGGGATGCCGGACTCGGCGGCGGCGGTGCGGATCTTCTCCTGCAGACCCATCAGCTTGTCGCCGTACTGCTCGACCTGCTGCAACAGCTTGGGCATCTCGCGGACGAAGGCCTCCTCGTCGCCCCAGCACTCCGGGGTGGGGTTGGCCAGAACGGCGGCAACGAAAACCATCAACAAAGCCGTGATCGTTTTACGCATGGTTATCCTCCAGGGGGGATTTTCCTACAGGCGGAAGTCATGTGTTTCATGTGGAGCGTAACTGCAAGGTAATTCACAAATTATAGCGGCACCGGCCGTGTTTCTAAATGCCAAGATGACACCAAACATCTCTCGAGATAACATGTAAGAGTAAAAAACCAGCCGGCATCAAATGTTTTGTAACAATAGGCACCTTTAGTCGAAAGCAGGCATAAGTCTTCTAATGAATCCAGCAAACCTGACCAGTTCTCCCGGAGACTGAAAGCCGTGACATGTGAGCCGTCGTAAACACCATTAAGCTAATGGCGCCAACTCGAGAAACCACAGGCGGATACAAGGGCCAAGCCAGGCGATGGATTGCTTTGAAATCATATACCCTGTTCGGAGCGAGCTGCGGTTGTATTAGGCTGATAACACACTTGTAACGGCTTATGCCCCCGTCACTTGTCAACGGTAACAAAGTGGCGGCCGCAGGGTGCCTGCTGGTGGAAACCCGCCCTGCCTTGCAGCTTGCAGATAACGGCCGCCCGATTGCCGCCCGACTCATAACTGTCTCATTATCATGCAACAAGACTGCGTATTATTGCATCGGGATTAAAACCGGGCGATCCTAATCATCGATTGCCCGCTCGGTGAACCTTTCCATATCGACCCTGAGTTGGTCCGATCGTGTACCCTGATGCCATTGCTTTTGCCTATCCTTGAGCAGTTGAGGCATTCGTACCGACCAGCGGGATCGATAGCTGACCGGCATGCAGGTCTTATGCACCGGAGAGGTCTATCGCCGTAAATGGCCGCCCCCGCTACAGCAAAGCCCCCGCCGGGCGGGGGCCTGGATGCTACTCTCCGCTGGTGTGGAGCTAGCCGGCGATGTACTTGGAGTACCAGTCCTGGAAGTCCTCTTCGCAGATGACGTAGCGCGGGCCCTTGCGGCGGTGCTTGAGCCCCTCCTGACCGTCGGTTTCGTCGGCCAGGTGGAGATGCTTCATCACGGTCTGG
>WJMB01000079.1 GCA_014728185.1 Candidatus Coatesiibacteriota bacterium | reverse complement strand
TCGCACCCGGGCGGACGGTGACCTACGGCGAGCTCGCCGACCGGATCGGTCGGCCCCGGGCCGCCCGGGCCGTTGGCAACGCCGTGGGCGCCAACCCGCTGCCCCTGCTGATCCCCTGCCACCGGGTGACGGCGGCGGGCGGCCTGGGAGGCTTCGGCGATCATAGTCCGGCCGCCCTGGCCCTCAAGCGAAGGCTGCTCGAGCACGAGGGGGCCTCGCCGCCTTTCGGGCGGTAGCCAGTGGCCCTCCCGGAGATCGGTTTAACGTCTTTACCCCCCCCCTTGACGCCTGTAGGTTAGATGTTTCATTCCGGCAGTCATCACTCGATTCGCTTGTTGCTGGACCGCGTCCGCGCCGCCGCCGGCCGTCTCTGGCTGGTCGGCGGCGCCCTGCGCGATCTACTGCTGGAGCGTCCCGACCTCGCGGTGCTCCCCCCGGACTTCGAGCGCCTGCTCACCTTGCTCCGTCAACGGGAGGTCGATCTGGCTACCGACCTGCGTCCGGAGCGGATGCTGGCGCTCTTTCCCGGTTCCCGGGCCGTCGGCGCCCGCTTCGGCACGGTCCAGGTGGTGCTCGGCGACGACGTCTACGAGGTCACCACCCTGCGCCGCGAAGGTGCCTACAGCGACGGGCGGCGACCCGACGAGGTCGCCTTCACCGATGATATCGAACAGGACCTGGCTCGGCGGGACTTCACCATCAACGCCCTGGCCTGGGAGCTGCCCGACGGCGGCCTGCTCGATCCCTTCGGCGGGCTGGAGGACCTGGAGGATGGAGTGCTCCGGGCGGTGGGTCGGGCCGGGGATCGACTGGCCGAGGACGGCTTGCGCGCCTACCGGGCCTGCCGTTTCGCCGCGACCCTGGAGTTCGAGCTGGACGGGGAGCTGGCCGCTGCCCTGTCCGAGAGCGTCGCGACGGCCCGGAGAGTCGCCTGGGAGCGCATCGGCGCCGAGTTGAACAAGGCCGTGACGGCACGGCATCCCGGTCCATGCTTCGAGCTGCTGCGCCGCTGCGGGCTGCTGGACCATTGTCTGCCCGAGCTCTCCGCCTGTTACGGCGTACCCCAGAGCAAGGGGCACGAAATGGATGTTTACGACCACAGCCTGCGGACCTGCGACGCCGCCCCGGTGGACAAGCCCGTCGTGCGCTGGGCCGCCCTGCTCCACGACATCGGCAAGCCCGTGGTCCGCCGTCGGGACGCTGTCGGCTGGACCTTCCATGGTCACGAGGTCGCCTCGGCGGAGTCGGCCGAGCGGGCTCTGCGTCGATTGCGCCTGGAGCGCGATCTGCGCGAACGAGCCGTTCATTTGATCCGACGGCATATGTTCCTCTACACACCGGAATGGGGCGACGCGGCGGTGCGACGCTTCGTCCGCCGGGTGGGACCGGCGAACCTGGCCGATCTGATCGATCTGGCCCTGGCCGACCGGTTGGCCAAGCGCCGTGAATCCTCCTTCCAGCAACCCACCGACATCGTCGAGCTGCTGGAGCGCATCGAGGAGCTGGGCGCTCTCGACGGCGCGTTGAGCGTCGAAGACCTGGCCCTCGACGGCCGCGACCTGCTCGAGTTGACCGGACGCGCCCCCGGACCCTGGGTGGGTCGGCTGCTCGGAGAGCTGCTGGAGGCCGTTTTGGATCGCCCGGGACTCAACAACCGCGAGGATTTGGTAGAGCACGCCCGTGAGCTGCTGGAGTCGGGAGGATTCGATGACTGAGCGACTGCACCGCCTGCGCCTGGACGACATCGCCGGACCCGACGCCGTGGGCCGCCTGGACGGCAAGGCGGTCTTCGTCCGCGGCGGGGCGCCGGGCGACCTCGTTCTGGTCGAGTTGATCTCCCAGCGCCGCAGCTACGCCAAGGGGCGGATCCACCAGGTGTTGGAAGGCGGTCCGGAACGCGTCGAGCCGCCCTGTCCCCACTATGGCGATTGCGGGGGCTGCGACTGGCTGCACCTGGAACCGGCCGCCCAGCTCGGCTACAAGGCCAAGTTGGTCGGCGATCTGGCCCGCAAGATCGCCCGCCTCGAAATCGATCCGCTCGAAGTGACCCCCAACGAATACCTGGGCTATCGAGATCGCGCCCGTTTGCAAACGGCTTGGCGTCGCGGTGGTCTCGAGCTGGGCTTCTACGCCGCCGGCAGTCACCACCTGGTGGCCGTCGAGGGCTGTCCGTTGTGGGCCGCGCCGCTCAACACCGCACTAGAGTCGCTACGCCGCCTGCTGGCCGGCCGTTTGGGCCGGGCCGGCGGCTGGCATCAACTGGACGCCGTCGAGCTGGAAACCGCCCGCGAGGGTTGGGCGCTCTGTCTGCGATTCGGCCGCCCCCGACCGCCCCGGCTGCCCTGGCAGGAGCTGGCCGCTCAACTGGAAGGCCTGACCAGCCTGCGCGCCGCCGGGACCAGGGATAGCTTCGTCGCCTGGGGAGCGGAGCGTATCCGCCTCCGGACACCCTCCCTGGAGCTGCTCAAGACCACCGGTGTGTTCGGTCAGCCCAGCGATGCCGGGGCCCGCTGGCTGCTGGGACGTCTGCGCTCCGTGCTGGAATCCCGGCGTCCCGCCGTCCTTTGGGACCTCTACGGCGGCTACGGCCTACTGGGTCGACTCGCTCCCGAGGGTACCCACGCTCTCTGGCTGGTCGAATCCGACCCCGCCGCCGTCGAGGATGCCGCCCTCAACCTGCGGGGCCGTGCCGCCGAGGTCTTCATCACCGAGGGTTTGGTCGAGGAGGCCCTGAGCCGCGGCGCTCCCGCCGAGGTCGATCGGCCCGGGCTGGTGATCCTCGACCCACCGCGCAGCGGACTGCGACCCGGTGTGCTGGACGCTCTGGTGAAAGTGAGACCGCCGGTCCTGTTCTACGCCGCCTGCAATCCGGCCCGCTTCTGGCGCGACGCCCGCGGTCTGCTGGACGCCGGCTACCGCCTGAGCGACCTCGAGGCCTTCGATATGGCGCCCCAGACCCACCACCTGGAGTTGAGCGCGGTTTTCGAATCGAATGCCGACTGATCCATTGTCATCAATTCATGAAGGCATCGGATACCCTGACCGGATTGTGATTGTATCCTGTCGATAATAGAGGTGATGATCATCTGTTACCTGTCACAAAACGGGCAGTTGAAAAGTGACGGCTACGAAGAATGTCATCCTTGAAAAAGCCTGGATATCCCCACCCTTGTCCATTCTGTCAAAGTTGGGTAGCTATACCTATTCGCTTGCCCATTTATTACTCATCCTTGATCAACCCCGCGGCTACCAGTTTGTCGTTCAGGCACTCGCCCTCGAAGCCGTAGACCCAGCAGATCGGCCGACCGTACTTGCCCCTGGGCACCTCGGCATAGAGCAGTATCAGGCCCTCATGCTCGTCCAGCCAGTCGCCCGTGAAGGCCTTCGCCTCGTAGGCGGCGGCCTTTTCGTCTTCGTCCTTGGCGTCGAGCTCCGGCGTGTCGACACCGGCGAAGCGGATCAGGTAGCTCCAACCGCCGGGGAACGAGTCGACCCAAATGGTGTCGCCGTCGAAGTAGTCCGTCTCGTCCCAGCGGGCGAAGTAGAAGTGCTCGCCGCTCTCCTTGCAACCCAGCGGCGGGCCGGAGCCGGTGACCGCTTCCTGGATCACCGGCCCGACACTCACCATCGCCAGCAGCACTCTCAGCAGCATCATCGCCCCCTCCTCACTTCCGTTTCGGGAACAGCTCC
>WJMB01000006.1 GCA_014728185.1 Candidatus Coatesiibacteriota bacterium | reverse complement strand
TCCGGGCAGCCCCGGATGCGCCTCGATAAAGCGACCCAGCTCGCTGGTGGCGTCGGAGGCCAGCGGGGTATAGCCGGTGTCCATCCAAATGCGTTTGAGCTCCCGGCGACCGAAGCTCAACCCCTTGGCGATGGCTTTCAGATCGAATCCTCGGGCCAGCAGGGCCGCCAGGTAGTAGCGGCACAGCTCGCTGGAATCGTATATATTCTTCCGCGGCATCGTATCGTCCTCCGAGAAACCTGGCACGAAAAGGCGGCGTCAGTGGGTAAAACCCAACTCCCGGAGATCCATCGCCCAGGGCGGGCGCCGGGACGGAGTCAACCAGCTTGGATAATACTACTTATCGGGCGAAAAAGGCCAGCGAGGTTGCACCCGCTGGAAAAGAAAGCGATTCTGAATCCAGTCGGGTCCGGCCGATACTTCCAACACGTCGAGAGAATGCATAAAACGCCACCCTATACTGCACGTGGGTGGATCGACAAAAGGTGGCGACTGGTAAAGAGCACTGTTTTGAATTGCGGATTATCACACGTTCCTGAACAGGCATATATCGCTAATAACTTGTTATCATGTACTTTATAGCTGCCCAAGCTGTCACTGCCCGCGTGTTGCCTGGTGGCGGAAAACCAGGCTTGCCCGAAGCGGGCGCTTCCAAGAGGATGCTGAGAGTCTGGAAGTCCCGACTCCTGATTTGCATTCCGAGCTTACCAGTCAGATGGATGATATCTGCTTTATACTAGTGACCTTATCAGATATGAAGACCTTTTTGGCTTGTCGATCTGGAACCAATCATGCGGTAGTTGTCGGCACATCCGTTCTATATGCCGCTGTTTTTAGGTTTCGACGTAGGTTCAGTTTCAGGTGATAATAATAAGCACTTTTTGTATAACGATGGAATCTAATACCCTATCCGGACCGAATTGTGATTGTAACCTGCTGATAATTCTAATGATGATTACAGAGACTCGTCGCAAAACGGGCATTTTAAATTGCAGTTAAGAAGAGTGTCTTCCTTGGCAAACCCAGATATCAGCGCGCTTGTCATTTCTCTGACAGCAAAGGCTATTGACTCCTAAATGCCGTAATAAATGTTAATAAGGGTATACTAAAAGGATGCTTGATCAAAACGGAGGATTACAGGAAGTGAATACCATCCCAACAAGGCGCTCCCAATCAGCCTGATTCGGTCCGATCACGTTCCATGGTGCCGGGGTTTTCTTACTGGAGCTACTGGAGCTGTAAGTAACGAGATAATCGAACCCAAACAGCTTGTTTTGTCTAAAACACGTTCCGAGGCACCACAAGAAAAGCGGAGCAGAACGTCGCCCATCCCAACGGCCTTCGGCGCCAGCTAATCGGGAGTCACACGGCTGGAAACAGAGCCGCCGTTGTCCACGGCGGCTCACCGGTTCGACTCATCGGTTCCGTAAGGCCTAATCGCTGTGACTCTCGATCCACTTCTCGCGGACGCGGTAGGTCAACCAGTTGTCGCGACCCATCTGCTCGGACAGCTCCTTGCCCTCCTCGATGAGGGCGACGTAGGTCGGCAGCTCGTCGTCGCCGTCGGCCAGGGTGCTGAAGCCGATGTTGAGTTCGTGGGCCTGGGGGCTGTACTCGTTGGATCGCCAGACCGTTCGCACGTCGGACTTGTTGTTGCCGCTCATCCGCGAGATCTGGGAAAGACTGAAGCCGCGCTTCATCATCGCGGCGATGAAGTAGCGACACTCCTGCGAGCTGGTCGGTCGATTGACGACCTCCATGGTCCTCCTTGCATCAACCCGCCTTGAGCGTGCGGGCCGTTGTTATCGTCGTTGTCGGGGTCCGCTCCGTGCCGGCCGGTCGGGATATCGGGATGCGCTTCACCGGCCGCGCCGCGCAACTAGGATAAGATAACGGCCGCGGAATGACAAGCCGCTCAGTCCGCCCACAATTGACAATGCAAGTCGATTGGCCGGGGACATGTCCACCCCATCCCGGAATATGGGTTCCAGTTCGGTGGATTATTCGCTATGCTCTTCGAGCCACTGCCTGCGGCGTTGGGGATCGTTCCAGGCCTCATCGCCCATACGCTCGTGAAGATGCATCCCCTGCTGCAGCATCTTCTTCATCCTCGGCAGGAAGCTATTGTGGCGGACCAGGGACTCGAGGTCCAGGTACAGCCGCTCACCGCGCTCGTCGTACCCGGTGCTCATCAAGATATCCTTGATCAGTTCCACGCTGTCGCGGCAGCCCGTGGCGATCTCGTCCAGGGTGTAGCCCTGCTGGATCAGCACGGCCAGCAGGTACCGGCAGTCCTCGGCGATCGTGGCGCCCATCGGCTTGGCCATCTCCATGCCTCCCGTTTGGTATCTAGATCGTTTGATCAACACTGAGCCGGGGCAGTCTTCTGCGAAGATGGTTCTCATTCGTTGTCGGGCCGCCCCTGGAAATAATCGGCGCTACACTGGGTAATCAAGACGGGCAGTCTTCTTCGTCTGGTCATCACGGACTGGAGTAAACGCTGAATCGCGCTCCGTTGGCTCATTTCGGCGGATCCCGCCGGCGGCGGGCTCAGCGTTTGCTATCAAGCCGAGAATCAGCGAGCGTCAGTAAGTGGCGGCGAGGAGCAGCAAATAGCAACGAGCAATAACGAGGGTATCGAAAAAACCCACACCTTCTTTTACAGTTATCATATTAGATAGTGAAATCCCCCTTGGCAAGTCTTTTTCTTTCTCAGCAAACCCGCATCTGGAGAAAAAACAATGCAACCCGCCAAAATGCAATGGCGTTCGGGCAATTCGCCCAGCCTGCCTCTCGGACCCCTACTCCTGTTGTTACTGCTCATAACAGGCGCCGCCGCCTCCGCAGGCTATGATATCGGCACATTCACCGAGCCGCCCTTCTTCACCCTGGGCGCCCGATTGGGCTGCCTGGTCCCGGTCAACGATTACGGCGCCGAGAGCCGGGCCGCCGTCAGCGGCGGCCTGCGTCTGGGCTGGGTGATCGACATCCTGGCCGACTTCTCGCTCAACGTCGAATACGCCGCCCCCGCCCTGCAAAACGTTGACTACGCCAGCGAGGAAGACGTCTTCGCAGAGACAACGGGGCTGAGCGTCGCCCCGATCTACCTCCAGGCCCGGCTAATGTACCCGGCGGCGCTTTCGCCTTATCTCTGCCTGGGAGGCGGACTGTACCTGCTCGACTACCCGTCCCACGACGCCGCTTACGACGCCGGAAGGTACGAGGACGGCGCGCGGTGGGGGTTCAACATCGGCGGCGGAATCCAGT
>WJMB01000078.1 GCA_014728185.1 Candidatus Coatesiibacteriota bacterium | reverse complement strand
TCAAGGGGAGGAAAGCATGGCCAAGTTCCAGGTGTACAAGGGCTCCAACGACGAGTGGTACTGGCGCCTGCGCGCCAACAACAACCAGATCATCGCCACCGGTGGCGAGGGTTACAAAGCCAAGGCCGACTGCCTGCACGGCGTCGATTTGGTCAAGGAGCTGGCCCCGGAGGCCGAGGTGGAAGAGGACTAGCGTGCCGCCCTTCGACCACCGCTCGCCGACCGGGGTTTTCATTCACCTCCTCTACGCGGCGCTGGTCATCGGTCAGATCGCGATGGTTTTCCTGCTGCCGCGGGCCTGGGACGCCGAGTGGCTCGATTGGCTCCAGTGGCCGGGCTACCTGCTCTGGTTCTCCGCCGCGGTTCTCGGTGTCCTGCCCGTCGTCGTCTTCCGGCGCCGGGGCGGCGTCGAGGAGAAGGCGAGTTACATCGAGACGAGCCGGCTGGTCACCAACGGCCTGTACTCCATCGTCCGCCACCCCCAATACCTGTCCCTGATCCACCTCGGCCTGGCCGGAGCGCTGCTCAAGCCCCACTGGGCGACGATCGCCAACGCGGTGCTCATCGGTGCGGCCTCCTACGCCGCCATGCTCTCCGCGGACAAGCAACTGGTGGAGAAGTTCGGCGACGTTTACCGGAAGTACATGGCGCGGGTGCCCCGGGCGGGAATGCTGCTGGGGCTCCTGCGGCGCATTAAGCGCGGCGGCGCGGATTCGACGGACGGCGGTGGGACGAGCTGAGCGGGAGCCGCCGGGGTGCTTGCAAGCAGTACGCCGGTTCTGGATGATCGGCTCCACCCCGCTCACCGGGGTGCTCGACCGGGGCGGCCCGGAGCTGCTGCTGGACGAGAGCGGTCTGTCGACGACCGGAGCCGTCATCGTCGAGCCACCGCTGACGTCGGTGAAGTGCGCCGCCCACTGCGCCCGTTGGATGCCGACAAGGCCGGACGCCGTTGCGGGTGCCGCGCCGCGCGACCTACTGTCGATCGGGAGCGGAGCGAGAAGGACCCCTCATGTTGCGAGAACGTACGGTCCAGCGCCTGTACCGCCTGCTCGACTCGACGCGCCTCAAGGTGCTCGCCCTGACGGCGGCGGAGTTTGTGGGATTGAGGCGTTTCCTCGTCCGCCTGGACACCAACAACTTCTGCAACCTGAACTGTCGCTTCTGTCCCGAGGTCGCCCGACGCAGGGAGTCCGATTACAGCCCCCGGGTGTTACGCTACATCGATTTCCGGCGCATCGCCGCCCAGTTGTTCCCCCAGGCCCGGATCCTCTACCTGTCCTGCAGCGGCGAGCCGCTACTGACGCCGGGCTTCCCGCGCTATCTGAGTCTGGCGGCCGATTACGGGGTGCCCTTCATCTCCTTCGTCACCAACGGCACCCGCATCGACGAGGAGCTGATCCGGGTCTGCATCGAGCGCGGCGTCAACCAGATCACCGTTTCCCTGGACGGCGCCATGGCGGAGACCGTGGAGCACCTCCGGCCCGGGCTGGATTTCACCAGCCTCCTCGACCGCCTGCGGCTACTGGCCGAGCAGAAGCGCCGACGGGGAAGCGACCGGCCCGAGCTGCGCCTCAACTACGTCGTCATGCGGGACAACCTCGACCAGGCGCCGGCCTTCATCGACCTGGCCGCCGAGCTGGGAGCCGACAGCGTCCAGTTCCGCCCCCTGACACCCTATCCGGGGAATCCCTTCACCACGGCGCAGCACCTCGGCGCCGCAGAGCAGCGGCGGGCCGGGGGGATAATGAAGTCGGCGGCTCAGCGGGCGGGACGCAAGGGAATCAAGCTGCTCGAACACAGCGAGTTCGTCGGCCGTGATCGCGGCTCCACGGGCGCACTGATCGAGCGCTGCGCCTACCCCTGGTACTATCGCTACGTCAATCCCACCGGCGGGCTGGGCATCTGCCCCCGCCGCGGGGTGATCGGCAACCTGCTCACCGACGACTACAGCACACTGATGGCTGCGCCCCGGATGCGGCGGATACAACGCGATGTTCTGCGCGGCGGCGGTGAGTGCGCCGCCCACTGCGCCCGTTGACCCATAAGACGCCGTTGACGGCAGCAGCGGCTCCCAACGGATCATCTGCGCGCTGCAACCGTCAACTGCCGGATCCAACTGGAATAAACCATCAAGCCGGCGAAGACGCCGGTTCGCCCCACCGCAAGCTGACGACTGCTGAAGCGAAGCCGCACTCGCGAAGCGTCGGCCCGACTCAACAACCCGCCGCTGGAGGAAGAAGCATCCATGGAACGCACGGGAACCATCGTCAAGGTAGCCGGACCCCTGGTCATCGCCGAGGGGATGGCGGGAGTGAAGATGTACGACGTGGTGCTGGTCTCCGAGGCCCGCCTGGTCGGCGAGGTCATCGAGCTGCGCGGCGACCGCGCCAGCATCCAGGTCTACGAGGAGACCGGCGGGATCGGCACCGGCGAGCCCGTCTACTCCACCGGCGACCCCCTCTCCGTCGAGCTGGGGCCCGGCCTGATGACCAGCATCTACGACGGCATCCAGCGCCCGCTCAACGTCCTGCGCGAAAAGGCCGGCGACTTCATCACCCGGGGCATCCGAGCCCACGGCCTGGACCGCGAACGCCGCTGGGATTTCAAGGCCACCGCCCGGAAAGGCTCCAAGCTCATCGCCGGGGACATCCTGGGCACCGTCCAGGAGACCGAGCTGATCGAGCACCGGGTGATGCTGCCCCCCGGTGTCTCCGGCGAGCTCCTCGAACTCGACTCCGGCGAGTACAACATCGAAGAGACCATCGGCAAGCTGAAAACCGACTCCGGCGAGGAGATCGAGCTGCGCATGCTGCAGAGTTGGCCCGTGCGCAAGGGCCGACCGGTCAGCGGCAAGCGCACCCCCAACATCCCCCTGGTCACAGGTCAGCGCGTCGTCGACACCTTCTTCCCCGTGGGCAAGGGCGGCACGGCCTGCGTCCCCGGGCCCTTCGGCTCGGGCAAGACCGTCATCCAGCACCAGCTTGCCAAGTACGCCGACGCCGACGTGATCGTCTACGTGGGCTGCGGTGAGCGTGGCAACGAGATGACCGACGTGCTGATGGAGTTCCCCGAGCTCGAGGACCCGCGCACCGGCGAAGCGCTGATCAAGCGCACCGTGATGATCGCCAACACCAGCAATATGCCCGTGGCCGCCCGCGAAGCCAGTATCTACACCGGCATCACCCTGGGTGAATACTACCGCGACATGGGCTACAAGGTCGCCCTGATGGCCGACTCGACCAGCCGCTGGGCCGAGGCCATGCGCGAGATGTCTGGCCGCCTCGAGGAGATGCCTGGCGAGGAGGGTTACCCCGCTTACCTGGGTACCCAGGTGGCCGCCTTCTACGAGCGCGCCGGCCGCGTCGAGTGCCTGGGCTCCGACGACCGTGAGGCCTCGCTGACCGTCATCGGCGCCGTCTCACCCGCCGGCGGCGATCTGTCCGATCCCGTCGTCCAGGCCACCCTGCGCGTCGTCAAGGTCTTCTGGAGCCTCGAAGACAAGCTGGCCTACAAGCGCCACTTCCCGGCCATCAGTTGGCTCAACTCCTACTCCCTCTACATCGATTCCATCGAGCCCTGGCTCAAGGAGCACTTCGCCGAGGACTGGACCGACCTGCGCGACGAAGCCATGGCCCTGTTGCAGCGCGAAGCCGAGCTCGAGGAGATCGTCCGCCTGGTCGGCATGGAGTCCCTCTCCCCTGACGACCGCCTGGTGATGGAGACCAGCCGCTCCATCCGGGAGGACTTCCTGCACCAGAACGCCTTTCACCCTGTCGACACCTTCACCAGCGCCAACAAGCAGTACCGGATGCTCAAGCTGGTCATGGAGTTCCATCACGCCGCCAAGGCGGCCCTCGAGAATCCGGACGTGGATCACGAGGCGCTGTTCAACCTGCCGGTGCGCGAGCAAATCGCCCGCAGCAAGTACATCGAAGAGGAAAAGGTCGACGAGGAGTTCGGGAACATCGAGAGCACGCTCTCCAAGCAGATCGAGGAGCTGCTCGCCCAGGGCCGCGAGGTCTAGCCGCCGCCTAGACGATACCACGGCCCGACGGGACCTCGGCGAAATGGACCGGCGGGCGCCCCGGCCACGGCCGGCGTTGGCACGTTTCTTGCGCACCGCGCCGCGGCTTATGCGGCAATCACGCAC
>WJMB01000077.1 GCA_014728185.1 Candidatus Coatesiibacteriota bacterium | reverse complement strand
GCCTACTTGTGACAGATGCATCATCATCGAGGCCCATAGAGCCAAGCAGTTCCTTTAGGCATCGTTGAACGTGATCGGACCAAATCAGGGCGGAAAAAGAGAGCTTCACGAGCGAGAATTGGCTGATTAGGGTCGTCCAGCATTGCCCCCGCTGCAAGTATGCACAGCCTTGTTGCTTGATAATAAGGCAGTTATGAGTTGAGGAGCTATCAGTGGGCTGTTTCCTGAAAACCAACAAGCAGGGTGAGTTATCCTCCGAGCATACATTTTTGCAGCCACCACTTTTAACTGCTGATCAGTAAGAGACACATCTAATGCTATATGTGTTTTATCAGCAGGTTACAATCATATACCGGTCCGAACATGGTATATGATGCCCTCTACAAGTATCCCGGCAGTTGCAAGTATAGGTTCAGTTTCGTGTGATGTTCCCATGTGAAAAAACGGGCGGCTCTTGGCCGCCCGCTGTTCAACAACCAAACTGGCAAGGGAACCGGAGGGTGACCCCGGACCCTCAGCGGATGATCGCCAGGCGGCCCAGCTCGTAGCCGTCGGGGCCTTCGACCCGGTAGAGGTATACGCCGGAGGACAGCGGCTCGCCGTGATCGTTGGCGGCGTCCCAGGTGTGGCGCCAGGTGGGGGTTCCGTTATCGATGAAGGGGCCTTCGTCGGCGAAGCCGGTGTGCAGCAGCTCGCCGTCGATGGAGTAAACGCGGACCTCGCCGGCCGGGGGCAGTCCGGCGAAGGTGAGCTCGGTGTGGCTCGAGGCGGGGCGGAACGGGTTGGGGTAGACGTAGGGCGTGATCGGGACGGTGGGCAGCTCGCCGCCCAGACCGGACTCGGCGGCGGCGTAGGCCGTCGCCAGGCGGGCGGAGAGCAGGACCAGGGTCGGGTTGAGGCTGTCGCGGGTGTCCTCGATGGTACCGCGGCGATAGTTGGCGTCGTCTGTTTCCAGGTAGTACTCGCTGCAGTAGGCCCCGGGGACGCCGGCCTCCATGAAGGGACCGATGTCGTAGACGGGGAAGAAGTTGTACTCGAGGTAGATATCGAGGCCCGGCACGTAGTCGGCGGCGTAGCCGGCGAGGGCGTTCATCAGCTCCTCGTCGGGGGCGTTGCCGAGCAGGTAGAGGTCCAGGGCGGAGTCCGAGGTGTAGCCTACGGACTCGGGGTTCAGCGCGCAGCGCGGGACGTAGTCGGGGTGGGTGGCGATGAAGCGCTCGGCGGCGGAGCGGCCGAATCCGCCGGGCAGATAGCGGCTGGAGGTGAAGAGGAAGCCCAGGGAACGCTCGGGCTCGATACCGGCCAGGGCCTCGGCGGCCAGCAGGACGGCGGCGGCGCCGGAGCCGTTGGCGTCGGCGCCGGGAGCGTCGAACCAGGGGTCCTCGGAGGTGGTGTCGTAGGCGGCGAGGAGCAGCGGACCTTCCTCGCCGCTGGAGCCGGCCCGATAGGCGAAGACGTTGACCGCCGGAGGCAGCCCCAGCGTCGGCAGCAGGTCGTTCCAGCTTGCGCCGCCGTCGGTGGTGGACTCCAGAGCGCCGTCGCCGGCGGCCAGCCAGCGGTCGTCGTCGAGAACGCTCAGGGCGATGCGGTTGTCGACGTCGGGGTCCGTGGAGGGCTCGCGCAGGTAGCTCCAGGTGTCGCCGCCGTCGACGGTCTCCAGGACCACCCCGGCGTAGCCCACGGCGACGGCGTGGTCGGCGGAGAGGGCCTCGACATCGCCCAGGTACTCGTAGAGCTCGGCGTCGTCGGGATCGTTGAACTCGTGGCAGAGCTCCCAGCTCGCCCCGCCGTCGTCGGTGCGGTAGATCGCCTCGCGGTCGTTGCAGACGGCGTAGCCGTGGAGGGTGTCGGCGAAGGAGGTGTTGACGAAGATGCGACCCGTGGTCGACCAGACCAGCCAGGAGAGGCCACCGTCGGTGGTGCGGGCGACGCAGCCGATGTCGCTCTGCCCCGAAACCCGGTAACCGCAGGCCCAGCCGTTGTCCGCGTCGATGAATTCCAGTCCGAGGATCGCGTAGGGCTGGGGGCCGAAGCCGGGGTCGTGAACGGTCCAGGCGCCGCCGTCGTCGGTTGAGCGTAGGAAGCTGGAGCCCGAGGAGCTCCAGCTGGTCAGATAAACGGTTTCGCCGCCGGGGCGCTGCAGGCCGGTGATCGAGCCGTCCTCGGTCAGGGGCGTCTCGACGGTGGACCAGGTGAGGCCGCCGTCGCGGGAGCCCAACAGGAGGTTGCCCGCGCCCCCGGCGCTGAGCAGTCGGGCGTCGTCGGCGGCCACGGCGACCTCGTTGAGCGTCGAGGGCCGGGCGCCGTCGTCGCGGCGGGTCCAACTCGCGCCTCCGTCGGTGGAGGTGTAGATCAACCCGGCGGCGCCGACTACGCAGCAGAAGGCGCCGTTGTGATCGAGGGATTGCAGGCCCAGGGCGGTGAGGAACTCGTCTTCCTCGACGCTGTAGCCCAGGTCGCGCAGGTGCTCGGCCAGCCCTTCGCCGAGGTCGCGGCAATCCGGGGTGAGGGCGAAGCGGGTGGGCGGGGCCAGCAGGCGGTCCAGGGCGTTCTCGACGTCGGCGCGGTCCAGGGTCTCTACCAAACCGGCCACGGCCGCCGAGTAGGGGGCGGGATCGTAGTCGGTTGAGCGGGGCGCGCTCTTGATGGCCCCGAGGTCGAGGGGGCGGCCGGCGGCGTCGGTGGCGGCTGTGCGATGGGGCTCGCTCGACGCGAAGACGGAGGCCGCCGCGCACGTCATGACCAGAATGACCAACGCCGCTATTGTGCGGTGGGACATTAGCGGACCGCCGGGTTGTCAGGCATCGCAAAAGCGGGATTCGAAGTAGAGCCGTTCCAGCTCCGCACCCTGGAACTCGAGTTGTTGGCGGATGAAGCGCCGTCTTCTGCTGTCGCAGGCCCGGATGCGCTGGTAGGTGAAGCTGCGGGTCAGGTCGCGGCGGTCCTGGACGGGGCGCTTCTGGTAGTTGCCGTTGCGGGATTCCATCAAGCCGAGCTCGAGGAAGATCGACAGCGCCAGGCGCAGCTCGCCCGGAGAGCCGTTGTCGGAGTACAGGCCGTGCAGCTCATCGACGCGCAGGGCCTCCTCGGGCAGATTGCGCCAGATCTCGGCCAGACGCACCCGGTCGAGGGAGTGCTTGGCCGGCTGAACGCCGCGGGCCTTGTCGAAGAGCAGGTAGAGGCTCACCCGACCGTGACTCTGGGTCAGCTCCCGCAGAACCAGCAGCTCGTGCAGACCGTCCAGGGGCCGCCAAAGGCAGAGGTTGAGGGCCTCGGTGGAGGGCCTCGGCTGGTTGGCCAAGGTGTCCCAGAAGATGTAGTGGCGGCCGTCGAGCATCCCGGGGGCGGCGGCGGGCAGCCAGCCGCGACGGGCCAGATGACGCTGGAGCTCCTCGCGGTCGTCGGGCCAGGTGTAGATTACCGCGTCGCAGCTCTCAACGCACTCCAGCAGCCGGTCCGCGTCACCCTTGCCCCGCAGGTCGTGCAGCTTGCGCGAATACTCGACTGTCTGGACGGCGGCGGCGGGGGCCAGATCGACGATGCGCATCTGCAAGCCGCTGCGCCCCTTGAGCGGGTGGCGTTCAAGGTTGAACAGCACGTCCAGACCGGTTTCGGGGGGCAGTTGAGGGATCAGGTCGGCCATGTTGAAGGCGATGGCCTCGACGGAGGCGCCGTTGCTCCCCAGGATCATCTTGAGGTGGTTCTTGCCCACCACCTGGGGCTTGGAGATCGGCTTGACGTTGCGGGCCAGGAAGAGGGGCTCGGCGTTGCCGATACCGAAGGGCTCCAGTATCTCCAACTCGCCCATCAGGGTCTCGGTGAGCTGATCCAGCTCGACGACGGCGTCGACCTCCAGACGGGTGCGCTTGTCGTAGGAGTCTTCACGGGCCACGGCGTTGACGCGCCGCCGGATGGCGTTGAGATTCTTGAACTGGATGCGCACCCCGGCGGCGTGGCGGTGGCCGCCGTACTCGTTGAGAAGTTCCGCGCAGCGGTCCAGGGTGCCGATGATGTCGAAATCGCCGTAGCCACGGGCCGAGCCGCGGCCGTGCTCGCCGAAGACCATCGCCGGCCGGTTGAAGCGGTCGGCCAGTCGCGCGGCGACGATACCCACAACGCCGGGGTGCCAGTCCGGATCGCCGACGACCAGTACGGGGATGTCCTCGAGGGCCAGGTCATCCTCGGCCATGGCCATCGCCTTGCGCGTGGTCTCGGCCTCGATAGAGCGGCGGCGGCGGTTGAGACCCTCGATGCGCGTCGCCAGACGGTGGGCCGTCTCGGCGTCATCGGTGAGCAGCAGCTCCACCCCGACGTCGGCGGTGGAGATGCGTCCGGCGGCGTTGAGGCGCGGCGCCAGAACGTAGCTGAGGTGCTTGGCGGTGATCCGCCGACCACCCAGGTGGGCCGAGTCGATCAACGCCGCCAGGCCCAGGCGGGGCAGGCGGTTGAGGCGGGCCAGACCGTTGACCACCAGGGAGCGGTTTTCGTTTATCAACGGACAGACATCGGCCACGGTTCCCAGGGCCACCAGGTCCAGGTACTCGTCGGGGTCCGGCCCCTCGGGATAATGGCGGTGCAAGGCGCTGACCAGCTTGTAGACCGTGGTCACCCCGGCCAGGCCCTTGAAGGGGTAGCCCGAACCGGGTACGCTGGCGTTGATGACGGCGTTGGCCCGGGGCAGGGTGTCGTCGGGCAGGTGGTGGTCGGTGATGATAACGTCGACGCCCAGATTGCGCGCCCGGGCCACGGCCTCGTGGGCTGTCACGCCGCAGTCGTTGGTGATGATCAGCGTGTGGCCGTCGTTGGCGGCCTCTTCGGCCTCCCGGGGCGAGAGGTCGTAGCCGTCCTCCAGGCGGTGGGGCACCTTGTAACTGACCACGCCGCCCAGGCGGCGCAGGTAATCGGTCAGCAGCGCCGTGCCGGTGATGCCGTCGACGTCGTAGTCGCCGTAGATGAAGATGCTCTCGCCGGAGTCCAGGGCCCGCCGGATGCGCTCCACCGCCTTTTCCATGTCGTGGAACAGGTAGGGATCGTGATGGATGACGCCGAAGAGGAAGGCGAAGCTTTCCGCCGGGGAGCAGAGGGAGCGGTTGATGAGGATCTGCGCGACGACGGGGGTCAGCAGCAGCTCCTGGCTCAGGCGGCGCTGCGCCGGGTAGTCCGGCTCGCTGAGCTGCCAGGCGTGGCTGGGGTTGAAGGCTGGCCCGTCGTGGTTGGTCATCGTTTACCGCGGTGATCGGTGAAAGGGGTGCGCGGAGCGGTGGAGCCGACGACCGGTTCGACGGCGGTCGGGCTCACTGATCGATTCGAATACCGCTCTAGCATAACACAGGGGGGAGGGCGACGGTGGATCGACGATCGCGGGAATAGAAGCGACGGGTCGTCATCGGCTGCGAATCGCCGCGGTTGGGCTAGAACTCCCGGCCCGGGGTGTAGTGGACGTGTCCCTCGCCGAGGAGAGCTTCCAGTCGGCCCTTGAGTGCGGGGTCCGGGGAGATCCGGTAGCCCCTCCCGGCGCGCAGCACGGCCCGGCCCTTGCGCAGGCCCAGATGGAGGTAGATTTCCAATTCGCCGGGGTGGGCGGCGAGGAGCTCCCGCAGGGGCTTGAGTTCCTCCGCGTCGACCAGGGAGGCCGGCAGCTCGAGGTGAAGCTGGCGGGCCAGCAGCTCGGGCACCCGCTCCAGGGCGTGGACGGCGTCGGCGCGGATGTTGATCTCCTCGCGGTTGGTCTGGGCCTGGCCCTCGACGAGGACGGCGACGTCCTTGCGTATCAGGGCCTCGTGGCGCTGGTAGACCTCGGAGAAGACGGCGACCTCGACGGCGGCGCCCTCGTCCTCCAGGGTGACGAAGGCGATGCGGTTGCCCCGGCGGTCCAGCTTGCGGCTGATCTGGGTCAGCACGCCGGCGACGCGGACCTTCTCGCCGCCGCGCAGCCGCTGCAAGTCGCCCAGCGAGTGGCTGGTGAAGTGGCGGATCACCTCGCCGTAGGTGTTGAGGGGGTGACCGGTCAGGTAGAGACCCAGGACGGCTTTCTCCTCGCTCATCCGGCGGTGCTCGTCCCAGGGCTCGATGTTGGGGTCCAGGGGGTCGGCCAGGCGGTCGACGGAGCCGGGGCCGGTATCGACGGCGCCGATGCCGAAGAGGCTTTCCTGGCCGACGTCGCGGTCGCGCAGCTCCTGGGCGGCCCGCTCGAGGATGTGCGCG
The DNA here is from genome assembly GCA_014728185.1 of Candidatus Coatesiibacteriota bacterium. Classification (GTDB taxonomy): domain Bacteria; phylum RBG-13-66-14; class RBG-13-66-14; order RBG-13-66-14; family RBG-13-66-14; genus WJMB01. Next base: position 16,533 of record WJMB01000077.1, on the reverse strand, counting down.
ACGGCCTCGGTCTTCTGGGCCCGGCTGCCCGGGAACTCGTCCACGGCCCCGGCGGAGATCAGCGATTCGAGCACCCGGCGGTTGACCTGCTGGGTGCCCAGGCGCAGCGCCAGGTCGGTCAGCGAGGCGTAGGGTCCCTCGCTTTCGCGCTCGGTGATCAGCTTCTCGACCAACCCCAGACCTACGTTCTTCACCGCGCCCAGACCGAAGAGGATGGCCGGACGGGTGGCCGGTCCGCCGTTGTCGCTCTCTTCGTCGACCGGGACGTCGACGACGTGGAAACCGCAGCGGCTGCGGTTGATCTCCGGCGGCAGCACTTCGACGCCCTCGCGGCGGCTGCGACCGATGTAGTAGGCGATCTTCTCGTCGCGGTCCAGCTCGTGGGAGAGCAGAGCGGCGGTGAACTCGGGGCGGTAGTTGGCCTTCAGCCAGGCGGTGCGGTAGGTCACCACGGCGTAGGCCGCCGAGTGGCTCTTGTTGAAGCCGTAGCTGGCGAAGGGCACGATCTGCTCGAAGATGCCGTCGGCCAGTTCGGGGGCGATACCGCGACCCTCGGCGCCCCGGACGAACTCGGCGCGGTAGTTGTCCAGCTCGCCGGTCTTCTTGGCCATCGCCCGGCGCAGCAGGTCGGCGCGTCCGTAGCTGAAGCCGGCCAGGCGGCTGGCCACCTGCATCACCTGCTCCTGGTAGACCATCACGCCGAAGGTCTCGGCCAGGACGTCCTCCAGGGACTCGTGGGGGTAGCTGACCTCGATCTCGCCGTGCTTGCCCTTGATGTAGTTCTCCGTCATCCCCGAGCCCAGTGGTCCCGGACGGAACAGCGACAGCACGGGGATCAGCTCACGGAAGTTGTTCGGGGCCACCCGGCGCAGGACATCGCGGGCGATCTCGGACTCCAACTGGAAGATGCCGGCGGTGTCGCAGGCCTTGAGCAGCTCGTAGACCTTGGGGTCTCCCATCGGGATGTCGTCGGGGACGATCTCCACGCCGTGGCGCCGGCGGATCATCCCGCAGCAGTCGCGGATCACCGAGAGGTTCTTCAGGCCCAGGAAGTCGACCTTGAGCAGGCCGACGTCCTCGACGGCCTTGCCGTCGTACTGCGTGGTGTTGTCGAGGTAGAGGGGCACCAGCTCGCACAGGGGGCGGTCGCTGATGACCACCCCGGCGGCGTGGGTGCCGGCGTGGCGCACCAGGCCCTCGAGCTTGAGACCGTACTCCAGCACGTCGGCGATCAACGGGTCGTCGTCGGCCAGCGCCTTGAGCTCCGGTGTGGTCTCCAGGGCGCCCTGGAGGGTCACCCCGGGGCCGAAGGGCACCTGCTTGGCCACCTTGTCCACGGTCTCCAGGGGCACCTGGAGCACCCGGCCCACGTCGCGGATCACCGCCCGGGCGCCCAGTTTGGAGAAGGTGATCAACTGGGCGACGTTGTCGGCTCCGTACTTCTCGCGGACGTAGTTGATGACCCGGTCGCGCTGGTCATCGGCGAAGTCCAGGTCGATGTCGGGCATACTGACGCGCTCGGGGTTGAGGAAGCGCTCGAAGAGCAGGTTGTACTCGAGGGGATCGATGTCGGTGATCCCCAGGGACCAGGCGGTCAGGCTGCCCGCCGCCGAGCCGCGTCCCGGTCCCACCTCGACGCCCATCTCCCGGGCCTCGCGCACGATGTCCCAGACGATGAGGAAGTAGCCGGGAAAGCCCATCTGGCCGATGATGCCCAGCTCCTCGTCCAGGCGCTCCCGGTAGGCCGCCGCTTCGCCGACGCCGCGCCGCTCCAGCCCGGCCAGGGCCGAGGCGCGCAGATAGCTCTCCTCGCTCTCGCCCTCGGGAACGGGGTAGGTGGGCAGGCGGCCGCCCGGCGGGTTGAGGCCCAGATCGAGGTGGCAACGCCGGGCGATCTCCCAGGTGTTCTCCAGGGCCTGGGGCAACTCGCCGAAGAGCTCGGTCATCTCCTCGGGGCTCTTGAAGTAGACCTGGTCGCTCTCGAAACGCATCCGCTCGCCGTCGGCCAGGGTCTTGCCCGTCTGGATGCAGAGCAGCACATCGTGGGCGCGGTGGTCACCGTGGTCAAGGAAGTGGCAGTCGTTGGTCGCCGTCAGGCCCAGGTCCAGCTCCCCGGCCAGCGACACCAGCCCGCGGTTGATCTTGCGCTGGCGCTCCAGGCCGTGGTCCATCAGCTCGAGGAAGAAATCGTCGGGGCCGAAGAGATCGCGGTACCAGGCCGCCGCTTTCCGGGCGCCCTCGTAGTCGTCGCGGTCCAGGTGCTTGGGCACCTCGCCGGAGAGACAGGCCGAAAGGGCGATCAGCCCCTCGTGGTACTGCTCCAGCAACTCCTTGTCTATCCTGGGCTTATAGTAGAATCCCTCGGAGTGGGCCAGGGTGACCAGGCGGGAGAGGTTGTGGTAGCCGGTGAGGTCCTTGGCTAACAGGACCAAATGGTAGCGGGTGCGCTGGTCCGGGTTCTTGGCGTGGCGCGAACCCGGGGTCAGGTAGACCTCGCAGCCGATGATCGGTGTGATGCCCCGCTTCTGGCAGGCCTTGTAAAAGGGCACGGCGCCGAACATGTTGCCGTGGTCGGTCAGCGCCAGGGCGGGCATGTTGAACTCCACAGCGCGATCGACCATGTCCCGGATGCGGCACATACCGTCGAGGATGGAGTACTCGCTGTGGTTGTGGAGATGGATGAAGGGCGGCGAAGCGCTGGCCATGGTAGCTGTCCCAGATGGTTAGGGCTGGAGGGGTGTGAGGCGGTAGAGGGTGGAGCCGGAGAGCAGGAAGGCGTGTCCGCCGCTGATCAGCAGGGGCTCGTCGGCGACGGGCAGCTCACGGGGCGTGGCCAGCAGGTTGGCGGTGTTGACCACGGTCAGACGGTTGTCGCGGCGGCGGAAGAGGAGCTCCGAGGCGCAGATCAACGGCCGCTCCGGGCGCAGCCGCGCCTCCAGCTCCTCGCTGTAGATGGTCGGCTCGTCGCCGGGGACCAGGCGGAAGATGACGCCGTTGGTGGAGGCGAAGAAGAGGGAGCCCTCGGAGAGCGCGGGGTTGCCCAGGGGACCGGCGGCCAGGGGAAGATCGGCGACTATCCGGCCGTCCCGCAGGTCCACGGCGACGTAGCGCTCGTCCACGGTGAGGTGTAGCAGATCGCCGTCGAAGACCGGCCGGGGGTGCTCGTTGTTGAATCCGCCGCTCAGGTCCAGGGCCGCCGGCCAAAGCTGGGCGCCGTTGTAGCCATCGAGGAGCACGGCGCGGCCGTCGCTGAAGGTGACGAAGAGGCGCCGACCGCTGGGGGCCGGATAGACACCCACGGGGGGCGCCGAGCCGCCGAGATTTGTAGCCCAGAGCCGGGGCAGACGCCCCGGGGTGGAGATGTCGAAGGCGAAGACGGTGCCGCGTTCGTTGACGACGTAAAGATGTCCCTCGGGTCCCAGTCGGGGCTCGGCGGCCAGCTCGGCCTCCAGGTCACGCCGGGTGACCAATCCACCCTCGTGATCGCGCAGCTCCAGGAAGCTGCCGCCCGAGGTGAGTATCTGCCCCGGGTTGTCTTCTCCGCCCTCGCCGCGGTAGACCAGGGGCGGGTGGTCGGCCCGCACCCCGGTGACCCGCCAGACCTCGTCGCCGGTCTTGAGTGAGTAAGCGGCCAGCTCGCCGTTTTCGGTGGGAACGAGCAGGAACTCACCGGCCAGGGAGATGCCCCGGGCGGGCTCTTCGTCCATGGTCAGCGTCTCTTTGGCGTTTTCGGCTCCGGCCAGCAGGGGTTGTCCACCGCCGGGCAGCAGTCCCCGGGGGTTGAGATTGTCGGCCAGGAAACCGTGGTCCGGGCGGATGAAGATGATCAGCGCCAGAGCGAGCGCGGCCAGCGCCGCGGCGCCGATCGAAACGGGCTTGAGCCAGCGCCTCTGGGGTCGAGGCTTGTCCTTCATCCACAGCCGGTCCAGCTCGCCGAGAAGGCTCAAACCCTGCCGGGCCTCCTCACAGTTGGGGTCCTCGCTGAGGGCCTGGCTGAAGCCCTCGGCGGCGCGGCGGAACTCGGTGACCAGGTTGTTGCCCAGGATAAAGCGGGCCCGCTTGAGCTTGCGCTCCTGGTCGGCCAGACGGCCCAGAAAGCGTCGCGTCCGCTCCAGGGTGTGAACCTCGTCGAGACTCAAACCGGCCCGCAGCTCCTCGAGGGCGTCACCGACGGAGCCACTGCGCGCCAGGCTGAGCGCCTCGTCGAGGCTGGAGTAGAAGGAGAGGCGGCCGATACTCTGGGCCGACGGGGGGTCTCCGGCGGCGATGGGCTCCAGGGTCCGGCGGTCGCCCTCGTCCCGACCGAGCCCCTCGACGCCGACATCGCGCAGCAGGCACTGGACCAGCCCCTCGATGTTGTCGCGGCGGTCACGCTCCTGGGCGTTGTTGAGGCGGCTGAAGTCGATGAACTCGTCGCTGAGGTCCTCGTCGCCGGCCAGGGAGGTGATCGAGACCGAGTAGGCCTGGCGGAGCCCCTGGCGGACGTCCTCGGCCGAGGCCAGGCGCCTTTCGGGATCGCGGCGCAGCATGGAGATCAGCAGCTCCTCCAGGGACAGCGGAACGCCCCGGAAGGAGAGGGTGGCGGCCTCGCCCTCCTGGCCGGCGTAGGGCAGATGGCCGGTGAGCAGATGGTAAAGGATGGCGCCCAGGGAGTAGATGTCGGAGCGGGCGTCAGGCGACTCGCCGGCGGCGACCTCGGGGGCGCGGTAGGCCTCCAGACGCTTGTCCAGGTGGCTTTGGTCTTTCTCGGCGGATTCGTCCTCGGTCAGCGGGATGCCCGGATCGTGCAGGTATTTGGCGCTGGCGAACTCCACATCGCGCATCACCACATGGCCGGAGTCGTCGAGGATGAAGCCGGCGGCGGAGAGGTTGCCGTGGATGATGAAGCGCTTGTGCAGATAGACCAGGGCCGAGGCGATCTGGATGCCGATGCGTAGCATCTCCACCGGAGCCAGCGGCGCCCGCTTCTCGATGTGCCGGGAGAGGGAGTGGCCCTCGGTGTGCTTGGTGACGACGAAGAAGTTGTCGCCCACCCGGCCGAAGTCGTGGATGGGCAGGATGTTGGCGTGCTCGAGGTTGGCGGCGAGGTTGACCTCCTCGCGGAAGCTGCGGCTACGGTACTCGTCGGCGGCGTAGGCCTTGGGCAGGACCTTGATCTCGACGATGCGCTCGAGCTGGGTGTCCAGGGCGCGGTAGACCACGCCGGTGCTCGTCTGGCGGATCTGTTTGAGCACGCGGTAGCGGCCCAGGTTCTTGCCGACGAACTCGGCGGCACCCTCGATGAAGGTCAACTCGGCGGCGGTGGTGGTCTCGGTGGGGGTCTCGGGCATGCGGGAGCCGCAGTGCCGACAGAAGAGGGCCTTGTCCGGGTTTTGTTTACCGCAGTTGGGGCAGAACATGGAGCGCCTTCAGGGAAAACGGCCGCAGAGGGACGGCGGCCGGAGGGATTCAGCGGTAGCTGGCGGAGGTGATCATTGGAAGCTTCGCGGGGGCGGGGAGTTCAAGCTGCGCTCGGCGCCATTGCCAAGGCGATATTGTCGTGGGAGTCCAACAGGACCGGTTCCGAATATCATCGTAAACCACGAAGGCGGGCGACGGGATCATGGCGATCCAAAAAAAGCACATCAGCGTTGCTGGAGAAAGCAGTCAGCGGTCGCGTCGGGGTGATTGTAAGCCGTCGGAGAGCCGGGAGCAGCGCATTCAGACAGTCCCACCAAAAGCCCCGCGTCCGCTCGAAGAGGCTGGAGCACATTTCGGGCGCAGGTGGCTTGGCCGGCCGCTGGTGCTATGTCGGGCCGCGAACGTCCCTACCGCGAGCCCTCTCGCTTCTACCGCTCTACCGCCCTTCTGGATGCTCCGCCGTGAAAGCGGTATCCAAAAGCAAATCTTCAAGCACAATCATTAGCGTTTGGCCCTATGGAACGTGTTCAGACCAAACATGGCCGATTATTAGAGTTGTGATTATCACATGTGCATAAACAGACATTCATCGCTAATAGCTTGTTATTATGTGTCTTATAGCTGAGCGGGCTGCCACGGTCCATGCGTTGCCTGGTGGCACAAAACAGTCGTGCTCCAAGCGGACGCTTCCACACATAACGCTCTGCTTCGGTAAATCGCTACTCCTGATTTGCATCCCGGGCATCCCAGGTAATATGTGCATAAACGCTTTGGCATCACACACGATCCCAGACCAGCCAACTCCAACTCGAAACACCGATCCACCTCGAAAAAAACTGCTGATACGAGGCTTTGCCGAATGATGTTTGGCCTGCCAACTCAACTCCTCGGCGCCTGCTAGTTATATATGTATGATAATTAGTTGCTTAGCATCGATAAATCGTCATCGAAACCCATTGCGCCAGGCAGTTGATAATGGAGCGTCGTGACGTCGCTACGGGCATCCTGGGAATGAGAAAATCCAGGTACCTGCCACAAGCGGCTCACTTGATGTGCACATCTGATTTCTCAATGACTGATTGTATCAGAACGATATCCAGTAACACCATGGTCCGTGACAGTTAAGTGAACCCAACGCTTTTTTATTGCGACTTTAACAGATATAACGTTTGCATATCGAGCTGGAGCCATTCGTGAGGTGTTTGTCGGCAATTCCTTTTTAAATGCCGGTGTTTTGTGTTTTCTATGGCGTTTTTCAATGCAGGTTAAGTATCAGGTGATAAGCCCTTCGAGTTTTACCGAGCAGGCAGTCGCCTTCCGGGTGCGTCGCGTTTTGATCCCGACATCATCACGCGTAGCATATATATGCTTGTTGATGATTGACTTATGAGCTGAGTTAAATCGAATGAGTGATGATAAAGCAAGCTACTGACATCTTCGATTGTCCACCGTAGTCGCATCTTGTAGCCGCCACTTGTTGACCTTCAACAAGTGACAGGCGTTTCTGGTGCTACTCGCTTGTTATCAGCAGATTACAATCATAACCCGGCCCGAACAGTTTACGCGACCCCTAAGCGGTTTTAAAAATGCGACGGGCGCAATCGGTTGGAGTGCGGTATACCGCCTTCCGGCAAGCTCGCTGCCTATGCACACGGTTTGAAGCGGAGTTGTCACCGGGGTCGTGATCGAAGGCTAGTCGCCCTCCTCGGCCTCCTTGAGCAGGTCGCGGAAGCTGGTCCACTTGTTCTTGGTCGAGTAGATGTAATCGTGCTTGGCCAGGGTGCCATTGCGGATGTACTTGACCAGGGTGGCGTAGCTCATCGGCCCCATCTCCTTCTTGGAGTCGATGAGGTAGATGTAGATGTTCTCGGCTGGGATCAGGCCGGGGCGCGGGGGGAGTTCCTCGGCTTCGGCCTCGGAGACCTCGGTTGTCGAGCGCTTGGTTTCGGGCTCGATGCGCGGCGCGGCCAGCTCGATCTTGACCTCGTTAGGCTCGGCGGTCTCCTCGCCGACCAGCTCGCAGAGCTGGGGGTGGTCCTTGATCAACCACCAGCGGCTGTCACCGGTGCCCACGGCGTCCTCGCCGTCGATGAGGCCCTTCTTGATCAGGCTGCGGATACGGTCCAGGGTTCCCGGGCCGTACTTGGTGCCCGTGCCGGCCTTGCGGACGATGATGCCGTCCTCGGGCAACTTGGGCGGGACGGCCAGCAGCTCGGAGAGGGTGATGGGCGAGTCCGTGGGGGAGCCGTGCAGCTTGGCCTCCTCCTCGGGATCCATCCGCGCCTCGACCTGGGCCGGTTCACCGCGCAGCCGCATGCCGCAGTTGCCGCAGAAGATGTCGCTCTCATTGACCGGCAGGTCGCAGGAGGGGCAAGTAATCTCGCCCTTGGGCCGCGGCGTGCCGCACATGATGCAGAAGTTGGCGCCCGCTTCCAGGGGCGTCCCGCAGTTGGGGCACTTGACCATGTTTTTCTTATTGGTGGAGGCTGAACTCATCGGAGCCTGTTTCTCGTCGGATGTTGTGTCAGTGGCGGTAGATCGGCTATCGAAGGTGGGCTTACGGTGTCGTTCTCTGGCGCAAGTGGACGAGTGCCGCAATGGGGCCGTTCACCACATCGGACGGCGCCGCCGACGGTTTTATGAATCGATCGCCGTGTCTGTCTTGTACTTCTCTGAGTTTATAACGGTGTAGCATAAGATAGTATGCCAGCCGGCCGCCCGGATTGTCAATCGAAGCGGGCCGGTCAAAGCGACGCGGCGGTCGTGTGTTGGTATAATGGAGCCGCGGTCCGCTCGGAACCACCGCTGGAGAGAAACGAATGCGCGCTTCCGAAAAACAACGTCGCCGCAAGCTGCTGAGCCAACTGGCCGTGATGCTGGTCGGCCTGCTGCTGCTTCTGCGCGTCGGCGCGCTGCAGATAAGCCACGCCCGGCAGTTGGCGGCGGCCAGCGAGCAGAACCGCCTGCGGCGGATCCCAGTCACGGCGCCCCGGGGTACCATCTACGACCGCCACGGCGCGGTGCTGGCCGGGGACGTCCCCAGCTACGGCGCGGCCCTGCTGGCGCCGCCGGACAAGCCCCCGGCCGGGGAAGAGCTGGAGCGTCTCTGCGCCCTGTTGGAGCTTAAGCCGGCGGAGCTGCTGGAGAACTTCGCCGAGAACCGCGGCTACCCCTACGAGCCGGCGCTGTTGCGTGGAGACCTCGACGACGCCATGCTCACCCGGATCGCCGAGACCGATCTGCCCGGGCTGGTGCTGGTTTCCCGGCCCCTCCGCCGCTACCCGGGCGGCGAGACCCTCTGTCACGTGCTGGGCTACCTGGACGAGGCCCGGCCCGAGGAGGTCGAGGAGGGCTACCGTTTGGGCGAACTCGTCGGACGAAAGGGCCTGGAGTCGACCTACGACATCCTGCTGCGCGGGCGGCCCGGTGAGCGCATCGTCGAGGTCGACGCCGGGGAAAACCTGGTCGGCGAGGTGGCGAGCCGCGCCGCCGTGCCCGGCGACAACCTGGTCCTCTCCATCGACCTGGGATTGCAGCGGCGCGCCGAGGAGATACTGGCCGAAACCAGCTACCGCCGTCCCTACGACTGGGACTCCGCCGAGCCCTGGGTCCAGCCCGAGCCCGGCCTGCGCGGCTCCATAATCGTGATGGACGTGCGCAGCGGCGAGATCCTGGCCCTGGCCGCCCGGCCGGTCTATGATCCCAACCGGGTGGGCTTCGGCGGCGATCCCGAATACTGGCGGGAGCTGCTCGCTGACCCCGACAAGCCCCTGCTCGCCCGGGCCTACCAGTCCACCTACCCCCCCGGATCGACCTTCAAGATCGTCGACGCCACCGCCGGGTTGGTCACCGGTGTCGTCGACGCCGAAGGGCGGATGCCCCAAGCCTGCGGCGGCGTCTTCGTCCTCGGCGACACCGCCTTCCACTGCTGGGGCCACATCGGCCACGGCTCGCTGACCCTCACCGAGGCCATCGGCTGGAGCTGTAACGTCTACTTTTACCAATTGGGGCTGAAGCTAGGCATCGAGAACATCGAGCGCTTCGGGCACCTTTACGGTCTCGACGAGGTCACGGGGATCGATCTGCCCCACGAGCGCGCCGGACAACTCCCCTCGATCGCCCGTCTCGAGGAACGCTGGGGTGTGAACTGGCCCCGGGGGCAGATCTGCAACAACGCCATCGGACAGGGCGACGTGCTGGTCTCGCCCCTGGAACTGCTGACGATGTACGCCGCGGTGGCCAACGGAGGCGAGCTTCTCGAACCGCGCCTGGTCAGCCGGGTGCTGGCCCCGAACGGCTCGCCGCGCTCCAGTGTCGAGCCCGTCGTCCGGCGGCGCATCGACCTGGGCGACGGCGTCCGCGAGACGCTGATCAGCGGGATGCGCAACGTGTTGCGCCGCTTCGGCGCCAACCCCGTGGACCTCTGCGGCAAGACCGGCACCTCGGAAAACCCCCACGGCGAACCCCACGCCTGGTTCTGCGGCTTCGCACCCTCCGATGATCCCCGGGTGGGCGTGGTGATCATGATCGAGAACGGCGGCTTCGGTGAGAGCTACATCAAGTACGCCAAGGAGCTGGCGGCCTACGCCCTGGAGAACGGCCTGACCGCTGAGCGACCGGCGGCCTGCCTGGACATCGCCGCCTCCGACGGCCGGGATGGTTGGTGATTATGGCCGGGAGCCTCGACAAACAGGCGCCGCCGGACCGCTGGCTGTTGATCACCGCCGGGGCGCTCTCGCTCTGTGGCGTTCTGGTCAACGCCTCGGCCGGAGGGTCCGCCGCCGGACTGCCGCGCTGGCTCTGGCAGGCGATCTGGGCCGCGCTGGGCCTGGCCGCCGCCCTGCTGGTCTCCCGGCTGGACAGCGAGCGTCTGCGCCGCGCCGCCCCCTATCTCTACGCCGGAGCCTTGCTGTTGCTGGTGCTGACCCTGGTCTGGCCCGACGCCGCCGCCACGCGGCGCTGGATAACCCTCGGTCCGATCAACATCCAGACCTCCGAACCGGCCAAAGCGACCTTCATCCTCGCCGCGGCCTGGTTCCTGCTTCGCCGGGACGAGGAAAAGCTCAAGCGGCACGGACCGACGCCGATCCAGGCCCTGACGGTGGTGCTGCTGGCCCTGCCTTCGCTGGGCCTGATCGCCGTCCAGCCCGATCTTGCCACGGCCTTCGTCTTCGTCCCCCTGGCCCTGGGCCTGCTCTACTGGGCCGGGGTGCCCGGCTGGAAGCTGGCCGCTCTGCTGCTGATTCCGGCTTGGGCGCTGACCGCCCTGATCCCCGCGCCCGAGTGGATCGTCGAGCTGGTCGGACCCGGCCCGGCCGCCTCGCCCCTGGGAGCCCTGCTGCAACCCTGGTGGTGGCTGGGCGCCGTCGTGATGCTCGCTCTCTGGCTGACGCTGCGGAAGCGAACCGGCGTCTTTTTCGCCTGGCTGGCCCTGGCCGGAGCCGCCGCCGGAGTGCTGCTGCCTCCGGCCTGGAACCTGCTCAAGGAGTACCAGAAACGCCGGGTGCTGATGTTCCTCGACCCGACGGCGGACCCCAAGGGCGCAGGCTACAACATCATCCAGAGCCGCATCGCCATCGGCTCCGGCGGCTGGTTCGGCAAGGGGTTTCAGCGCGGCAGCCAGGGCCAGTTGGCCTTCCTCCCCGAGCGACACACCGACTTCGCCTTCAGCGTTTGGGCCGAGGAGTGGGGATACGTGGGCTCGGCGGTGATGATTCTGCTCTACGTCTTCCTGGTCGCCCGGATGGTCCGTACGGCCTCGCGAGCGCCCGACACCTTCAGCTCCCTGGTCGCCTACGGCCTGGCAGTGATGCTGGCCTTCCACGCCTTCTTCAACATCGGCATGTGCCTGGGCGTTTTCCCGGTGGCCGGGCTGCCCCTGCCCTTCGTCAGCTACGGAGGAAGCTTCATGCTGACGGCCTGGGCGGCGGTGGGCTTCTGCGCCGGAATCGAGCGTCGCACCCGCAGCCTTAGCCTGTGAGAATGCAAGCGTTAACACAGCCTATACCGTCAAGCACCGAAATGAACGTCCATCCGTAGCCTGTAGGGCGGGGATTTTGGGACCAGTCCCACATCCCAACCGCGTCAATCGATAACGGGCCGACCTGAAGGTCGGCCCCTGCAATAATCGTTCCCCAGGACCGGCGCGAAACGTAAACCAAAGGGGACGGGCCGTCGCCTGTCCCCTTGTAGATCACACAACCGCTCCAGGCTTAGCCCAGCTTCGCCTTGAGCAGGCCCGGGAGCTGGCTGGGCAGGTCGGCCACGGGGACCCCGGCGGCCTCGAGGGCCTCGCGCTTGCTCTCGGCGGTTCCCTTGCCGCCGGCGATGATCGCCCCGGCGTGGCCCATCCGCTTGCCCTTGGGGGCGGTGCGGCCCGCGATGAAGCTGACGACGGGGGTCTTCATCTCGGCGGCGATGAACTCGGCGGCGGCTTCCTCGTCGGTGCCGCCGATCTCGCCGATCATCACCACGCCGTGGGTGTCCGGGTCGGCCTCGAAGGCGGCCAGGCAGTCGATGAAGCTGGTGCCGATGATCGGGTCGCCGCCGATGCCGATGCAGGTGGACTGGCCCATCCCGGCGTTGGTCAGGCTCCAGACGACCTCGTAGGTCAGGGTGCCCGAGCGGCTGACGACGCCGATGTGGCCGGGTTTGTGGATGTGGGCGGGCATGATGCCGACCTTGGCCTTGCCCGGCGAGATGATGCCCGGGGAGTTGGGGCCGCTGAAGCGCAGCCCTTTAGCCTTGTAGTAGTGGTAGACCCGCATGACGTCGAGGGTGGGCAGGCCCTCGCTGATGGCGATGCAGAGCCCGATGCCGGCGTCGGCGGCCTCGAGCATGGCCTCGGCGGCGAAGCGGGCGGGAACGTAGATGACGCTGGTGTCGGCGCCGGTGACCTCGACGGCCTCGGCCACGGAGTCGAAGACGGGCACGCCGTGGACCTTTTGGCCGCCCTTGCCCGGGGTGACCCCGGCGACGACCCGGGTGCCGTACTCCAGCATCTGCTCGGTATGGAAGGAACCGTCGCGGCCGGTGACGCCCTGAACGACCAGGCGCGTGTTCTCGTCGACGAAGATGCTCATCTGTCCTCCTTACGCGCCCCGGGCGGCGTTGACGGCCTGTTGGACGGCCTGGTCGAAGTCGGTGCCGGCCTCGATACCGGCCTTACGCAGAATCGCACGCCCTTCGTCCTCGTTGGTGCCGGTGAGCCGGACCACCAGAGGAACCTCGAGGGGGCGCTGTTCGAGGGCCTGGATCAGGCCGTTGGCGATGTCGTCGCAGCGGGTTATCCCGCCGAAGATGTTGAGCAGGATGGACTTGACGTTATCGTCGCTGGTGATGATCTCCATGGCGGTCAGCACCTTCTGCGGGTTGCTCGATCCGCCGACATCGAGGAAGTTGGCCGGCTCGGCGCCGAAGTGCTTGATCAGGTCCATGGTGGTCATGGCCAGCCCAGCGCCGTTGACCAGGCAGCCCACGCTGCCGTCGAGGTTGACGTAGGACAGCCCGGCCTCCTTGGCCTTGACCTCGAGGGGGTCCTCGGCGGTCATGTCGCGCAGAGCGGCCACGTCAGGGTGGCGGAAGAGGGCGTTGTCGTCGAAGTTGAGCTTGGCGTCGATGGCCGTGACCTCGCCCGCGCCGGTGATTACGCAGGGGTTGATCTCGGCCAGGGAGCAGTCCTTGGCCATGAACAGCTCGTAGAGCTTGGCCAGGACCTTGGCAAGCTGCTTCCGCACAGCGGGGTCTTCGTGGAGGAAGGCGGCCAGTCGCCGGCCGTGATAACCCTTGAAACCCACGAGGGGATTGATTGCCATACTAAAAATCTTGTCCGGGGTTTCGGCGGCGACGACCTCGATCTCGACGCCCCCGGCGGCGGAGACCATGAAGCGGGGCTGCTTGGTCGAGCGATCGAGCACGACACCCAGGTAGAGCTCCTGTTTGATGTCGACGGCCTCGTCGATGAGCAGCCTCTCGACGGTCAGGCCCTTGATGTCCATGCCCAGGATCTCGTCGACGGCCCGGTGGTACTCCTCGGCGCTGCGGACGAAGCGCACGCCGCCGGCCTTGCCGCGGCCGCCGACCAGCACCTGGCTCTTGACCACACAGGGCAGGCCGACCTCTTCGAGGGCGCCGGCGGCCCGCTCGGGCGCCTCGACCAGCACGCCCCGGCTGGTGGGGATGCCGAACTCCCGGAAGAGCTCTTTGGCCTGGTACTCGTGAACCTTCAAGCTGGAACCTCCCCTTGGGATATTGCTTTCGGCGGCGATCCCGCCGCCGGTGATCGACGGAACGAATCGGGGGCGATTGTAGCACCGCACCGGTTCGGCTTCAATGCCCCCGACCTGTGGCGAAGGCAAAGACTGCAACGGCCACATGGAAAACGGTTCTCTCTTAACGCGGCGGGCAGGCTCGACTGTCTGTCCGAGCCGTCCGCGGGACCGCTTCGGATTGGTGAAAGCATTCATCCACACCCGTACCGTCCTTTTGCATTCTGTAGGGGGGTGACGAATGGACCTGCCCCGCATCCACGACCTGCATTTCAAGGAAAGCCCCCTTCCGACTTCAAACGATCCACATCGCCGCCGATTAAACATCGACCAGTGTTTTTGGTTAGTGCAAGTCATTAGTGCAAGTCAAAGGATGTTTGTACCGGCTCTCAGCATACTTTGTGATTTGCACACTATAGTCTGTGGTTATTAGGTGAAACTCTATGTATCATGATGATCGTCTACTCCTGAACACATAAACATACCATGCATAAACATACCATGAAAGGAACTGCTATGTGTGACGATAAAAGCAGGTGTCAAGTATGTAACCAGGAAAAATTTGCAAACTTTTGTGATGATAATGGTAGAATAGTATGCAAGGAATGTCTAAGCGAAGAGATAAAACGTGGCGCCTGGAATGGTAGATTTTTATTATTTGATAATAGAATGATTAAAGGTCATCTTCCCGTTGCCGATTCTATTGGTAGATATAGTATCCCTTTTTGTGTGGATAGGACTAAAAATAGAAGTTTAATGAAAGCGATAGCTACTTGTCTAGGTGGCAATGCTGTTGAATATGATCCAACACAAAGCCGCATCGGAGATAATGAATATATATTTTTCAATGTATATAGACTTGGATGAATAATTGCTTAAGTAGGATGTTTGGGATGTCGCGTTAGCGCATTCTATCCGAACAACATATCCTCAGATTTGACCGCCTCGCCGCGCCCGGGTATACTACCCGGGTTCATTGCTGTCAGCCTTTGGAGGGTATCTTGGCCGGTAAACGCAAGTGGTGGCGCTTCTGGAAACGCGAGACCGAGTACGTCGAACAGACCAGCTCGCCGGACACCGACGGGTACCAGGTCTACCGCTCGACGCAGAAGGAATGGTACCGGGAGCAGAAGCGGCGCACCGACCGGGTGGCCGAGCGCCCCGAGGCCCGGCGCAAGCGCGAGAATCCGTACACCCGCACCGTGGACACCATCCCGATCAAGACCCATCTGATAACCGAGCATGACGACATCGTCGAGGTCTGCAAGCGCTACGTGCCGCCGGCGGGACCGCGCCCCGGCGACGTGCTGGTGATCAGCGAAAAGATCGTGGCGGTCATCCAGGGCCGCACCCGGCGCTTCGCCGACATCCGCGAGGGCTTCTGGGCCAGGTTCCTCTCGGCCCGGGTCAGCAAGGCGCCCTGGGGCATCGGCGCGGTGGGCTTGCCGGTGAAGATGCAGGCGGCCATCGACCTGGTCGGCCTGCCCCGCATTCTGTTGGCCGGTGTGGTCGGGGCGATCACCCGGACCCTGGGACACCGCGGCGACTTCTACCGCATCGCCGGCCCCGAGGTGGCCCAGATAGACGGCAGCCGGGTGGGCACCTTCGAGCGCTACATCAACGTCATCATCTACGGTCCGGCCTTCCCCAAGTGGGTCTGCGAGCGGGTCTCGTCGGCGCTGGGCGGTATACCGACGGCGGTCATCGACGCCAACGACTACGGCGACGTCGACGTTCTCGGCAAGACCGACGACGTCGACGGCTACCGGCTGGCCCTCTCCATCGCCGACAACCCCCTGGGCCAGGAGCTGCAGAAGACCCCGCTGGGCCTGGTGCGACCGCGACGACCCTGAGACCCCAGCGCTCGCTTTCCTGTTTCGCGCCACCGGAGGATGTTAACAAGGGACCCCGAAAGGTCCCTTGTTTGTTTGCTTTACCGCCGGGTGACTGTTACAGGGAGTTGGTGCCGGAGGCCGGGCTCGAACCGGCACGGACCGAGGTCCGGGGGATTTTGAGTCCCCTGCGTCTACCCATTTCACCACTCCGGCACGCACTCAACGGTTGAGTAATATACGCCGCCGGGCGCGAGGTGTCAAGGCCGGGTGCTATGCTCGAAACGCGGAGGGGATTATCCGCCGGGCGCAATCGAGGTGCCGGAAGAGGTCGCAGCACACCTGGTGCCGGTGATATATAGTCACTTGAGTATGTTATGATGATAAAGTAAATCATAGGAGTAACAGGCTCGCCCGGGGTGTTAGCCGCGCCGGGACAGGATCGGTGTCAGTGGGTTAACCGCAAGAAACGGAAATGTTTCGTGCTCTGAAGAGCCGCCTAGTTGAAGCATTACTAGATATCTTCGATATGCGTTAATGGTACTTGGGAAGGAATTATCACTCGTATTTGAACCGAAGTAGACGTCTGTTATTACACATATGGATTATCACACGTGACTAAACAGCTATATATCGCTAATAGCTAGATATATGGTGGCTTGTAGCTGTGCTAGTTATTCCTGTTTGTGCGTTACCTGGTGGCATAAAGATTTTCCCTAAGCGGACGCTTCAAATAGAACGCTCTGCTTCGGGAAATCGCGGCTCCTGATTTGCATCCCGGGCCTCCCAGGAAATAATAGACTTAACGTTTTAAATTGCGACTTTAGCAGATATCAAAACGTTTGCATATCGAGCTGGAGCCCTTCGTGAGGTAGTTGTCGGCACTGCCTTTCTAAACTCCGCTCTGTTGTGTTTTCGACGTAGGTTCAGTTTTAGGTAAGGGATCACTTAGCTGTCACGGACCGGGGTGTTACTGAATATCGTTCAATTATCAGCAGTTAGCGGGCAATCAGGTTTACACATCGAGTTTTCTG